>JAATFE010000144.1 GCA_015655365.1 Terriglobales bacterium | reverse complement strand
TGGGCACAGCATCCGCTTCTGGCCGAGGCCTTTGCCGAGCGGCTTCGTCCCGTCTTGACCAGCCTCAGCGCGGAAGTGGGCTATGCCGTCCCCGTACTCTTCACCGCGCACAGCGTGCCTTGCCGCACCGTACAGATTCCTGCCGCCAGCGAGGGACAGCCGCGCCTGTGGCCCGGCCAGGCAGCCGATCCCTATGTGGAAGACGCCAAGCGTACTGCCGAGTTGGTTGCCGAGCGCGTCCCCGAGATTCCCAACTGGTGGTTTGCCTTCCAGAGCCAGGGCGTCAGCGGCGGCTCGTGGATTGGGCCCACCGTCGAGCAGACCCTCGATGCCGTCGCCGCCGAAGGCGTCAGGAACCTCGTCCTTCAGCCCATCGGCTTTCTTTGCGATCACGTCGAAATCCTCTACGACGTGGACATTCTCTTCCGCGGCTATGCCGCCAAGCTCGGCATTCGGCTGGAGCGGCCGCAGTCGTTGAACGCATCTGTCACCTTGGCCAGAGCACTGGCCGATCTTGCGCGCCAGGGCTTGGCGCGGCTCAAGGGGTGAAGCGGCGGGCGGCTGAAGCGGTTCCTGTTTCCAACTCGGGGAGCGACTGGTTCCGGTCGCCCTCGTCTCATTGCCGGGAGCACCTGTTCTTTATAATGCGGAAAAGCCAATCGTTTCAGTCAGGGGTGCTCCGTGTTCCGCAGTTTATCCATTCTTCTTCGTCCGATTCTTGCCCTGGGCGCAGTGTTGCCGCTGCTTCCCGACGCTTCCGCCCAAACCAGACCTTCCGCGCCTCCGCCCACCGTTTATGTGCGCGCCGGGCATCTTTTCGATGCCACCAGCGATCAATTGCGCGACAACGTAGTGCTGGTGGTGGAAGGCGAGCGCATCGCCAAAGTTGCTCCCGCGGGCCAAGTCGCGATTCCTGCCGGTGCTACGGTGGTCGATCTCTCCAAGGCTTGGGTGCTGCCGGGGCTGATCGACTGCCACACCCACTTGAGGGCGCGGGCCGATAAGTACGATCCGATCAACCAAGTCAAATCTACACCCTTCCAACTCGGATTCAACGGCGTGGTCAACGCCAGCAAAACACTCCAGGCCGGCTTCACCAGCGTGCGCGATGTGGGCTCGGAGCCGTTCTTTGCCGTGGACCTGCGCCGCGCGATCGACGAGGGCTTCATTCCCGGCCCGCGCATCGTTGCCAGCGGCCCGGCCATTGGCATCACCGGCGGCCATGGCGACATGAATGGTTTTGCGCCGCCCGTGCAGAACATGCTCTACCCGGCAGAGCGCGATTACGCCATTGCCGACGGCCCTGAAGAGGTGCGCCACCAGGTCCGCGAGCAGATCAAGTACGGCGTCGATGTCATCAAGATCATGGCTACGGGCGGCGTGCTCTCGCAGGGCGACAAGCCCGGCGCGGAGCAGTTGACCTACGAGGAAATGAAGATGGCCGTCGACGAGGCCCATCGCACCGGCCGCAAGGTGGCTGCGCATGCCCATGGCACCGAGGGCATCAAGGACGCGGTGCGCGCCGGCGTGGACTCCATCGAGCACGGCAGCCTCATCGACGCCGAAGGCATCCAGATGATGAAGGCTCGTGGCACTTATCTGGTGGCCGACATCTACAACGACGATTACATCCTTGGCACGGCCATCGAGTTCGGATTGCCCAAGGAAAATCAGGAGAAGGAAAAGCTGGTGGGACGGCTGCAACGCGAGAACTTCGCCAAGGCCGTGGCTGCCGGGGTCAAGATCGCCTTCGGCACCGATGCCGGCGTTTATCCGCATGGCGACAACGCCAAGCAGTTCCACTACATGGTCAAGTTCGGCATGACGCCGGCCGGTGCGATCCGCGCCGCTACTTCCAGCGCCGCCGATCTCATCGATCGCAGCAAGGACGTAGGCACATTGGAAGCCGGCAAGTACGCCGACCTGATTGCCGTCACCGCCAACCCGCTGGACAAGGTCGAAGTGCTGGAGCACGTCTCCTTCGTCATGAAGGGTGGCAAGGTCTACAAGGATGAGACCGCCGCGGCCAAGCCTGTGCTGTAAAGCGTATTCGCGGATTTCCCAAAATCCTGGGGTACTCCATGCTCCATCCTTGGCGCGTTTTTGTCCCTGCGCCAAGGGTGGGAAAGCACGAACCCCATTCCCGGAATAGCGACGCAGCGTTAGGCGCGGAATAGGCTCCGTGCCAGGAACAGCAGGTTGGCCGGCCGCTCGGCCAGCCGCCGCATGAAGTAGGGATACCAAGCCCGCCCAAACGGAACATACACCCGCATCCTGTAGCCCTCCTGCACCAACCTGCGGTGCAGGCTCCTGCGAATCCCGTAGAGCATCTGAAACTCGAAATGATTGGGTTCGATCCCGTGCTGCGCGGCAAACGACTTGGCCGCGTCGATCATGGCTCCGTCGTGTGTGGCCAGGCCATGGTAGATCGGACTTTCCAACAGGATGCAGCTCAGCCGGATGTAGTTCTCGTCCACTTCGGTCTTGCGCTGGAAAGCAACCATGGAAGGCTCCAGGTAAGCGCCCTTGCAGAGCCG
>JAATFE010000190.1 GCA_015655365.1 Terriglobales bacterium | reverse complement strand
CATCTTCTCGATCTGGGCCCCGGAGCGGGCGAGTTTGGCGGCCAACTGCTGGCCGAGGGATCGGTGGCCGAAATCGAGGCCAATCCCAACTCCATCACCGGGCGCTATCTTTCCGGGCAGATTTCCATTCCTGTGCCCACCCGCCGCCGCGAGCCGGGCAGGGAACGGCTGGTTCTTCGCGGAGCGAGGGCCAACAACCTCCATGGGCTCGATGTCGAAATTCCTCTCGGCATGTTGGTCGCCATCACCGGCGTTTCCGGCTCGGGCAAGTCCACCCTGGTCCACAAAGTGCTTTATCGGGCCGTGGCGCGCGCGCTTGGCCAGAGCGACGGCTCCGACCCCTCCGGCGTTTTCACTTCCTTGACCGGCGTCGAGCGCCTCAACGACGTGGTGCTCGTGGACCAAACGCCCATTGGGCGCACCCCGCGCTCCAATCCCATCACCTACATCAAGGGCTTCGATCTGGTCCGCGAACTCTTCGCTTCGCAGCCCGACGCCAAGCGCCACGGCCTCACGCCGGGGCACTTCTCCTTTAACGTCCCCGGCGGCCGCTGCAACACCTGTGAAGGCGACGGCACGGTTACCGTCGAGATGCAGTTCCTGGCCGATGTGGAATTGCCCTGCGAAGACTGCAACGGCACCCGCTACCAGGCCAAAATTCTGGAGATTCAGTACAAGGGCAAGAACATCCACGAAGTGCTGCAAATGACGGTGAAAGAGGCTCTCCGCTTCTTCGCCGGGCAAACGCGCCTGATGGAAAAACTGGCCGTGCTGGATGAAATCGGGCTGGGCTATTTGCGCTTGGGCCAGTCGGCTACCACGCTTTCGGGCGGCGAAGCGCAGCGGGTCAAGCTGGCGGCCCATCTCGCCCAGGTGCGCGCGGCCAACGCCAACGCCAAGCCGTCGCAGGCCAGCCGGGTGCTCTACATCCTCGACGAGCCGACCACCGGTCTGCATTTCGACGATGTTTCCAAGCTCCTCACGGCCTTTCGCAAGCTGATTGACGGCGGCGGCTCGCTGATCGTCATCGAGCACAACCTCGATGTGATCAAATCCGCGGACTGGGTCATCGATCTCGGACCCGAAGGCGGAGAAGGTGGCGGCCAGATTGTGGCCGAAGGCACTCCCGAGGAAATAGCGGGCAATCTGCTCTCGCATACCGGCGAGTGGCTCGTAAGGATGCTCTAGGTCTTTGACCGGATGAATCTGTACCAACGCTGGGTGCCCCAGGTCCCGATTTTGGGACCTGGGAAAGCACGAACTCAAGGCACAAAATCATGCGGTCAAAGACCTGGCGCTCTTACCGCTTGAAGTTGTACCAGCTTGGGTGCCTCAGGTCTCGCTTCTGAGACCTGGGAGAGCACGAACTCAACTATCGTCAATTACTTCGCATCGGCCTGCGTGTTCTTGATGAACGCCGCGACGCGGTCGTGGAGCTGTTTGAGAGACTCGTCGCGCACATAGACCATGTGTCCGGACTCATACCATGCGTACTCGATGTTCTTGGCAAGGGCCTGCGGAATGGGCAAGTGCTTCTCTTCGTAGACCGCGGCGTAAAACGGCGTAGCCAAATCGTAGTAGCCGCCATTGACCATCACCCGCAGGCGGGGATTGGTTTTCAGCGCTTCGGCCATGTCCGGCGCAACATTCAAGCTCACGGGGTTGCCGCGATGCACCATGTCCCATTGCGTGGTGCCGAACTGTGCCTGGGGCAAATAGGTCTGCCCCTCGCCGTACTTAAGGTCGCGCCGCACGTAGTCGTTAAACAGTGACACATAGGCCGACGAAATGGCCGAACTTTGCGGATCGTACTCGGCGTACTCGCTCAACGAATTGAGATTCGGCCCAGAAAAACGTGTGTCGAGCCGCCCGGTAGTCAGATCCTGGTCGTCCTGCAGCGTCTTCGAAAACTCGCCGCCGCTCACGCGCAAATTGGCCTTGAGAAGATACGCAATCGGCAGCCCGATAAACTCGTGTAGCTTCTCGGCGACGGCCTCCTTTTCCTCTTTGCCGAGGTCCGTTCCCAGGGCCAGGGCGTGCGCATACGGACCCGTGGCAAACTCTTCCGCGTCCTTCAGAAAAGGCTCAAGCGCCGCCGGTTGCTGGGGAAGTTTTTTGTGATACCAGGCCGTGGCGGCATACGTCGGAAGCGCCAATTCATAAGGCAAATCCACACCGGGGTTGCCGCTGGGGAGGTCGATGTCGGTAGTGAAGTTGAAAATCTGGGAGAGCAGAATGACGCCATTCAGGTCCACATTTTTCTGGTTTTCGAGGATGTCGGCCAGAACCGCCGAGCGGGTGGTTCCGTAGCTTTCGCCGAAGAGGTATTTGGGCGAGTTCCAGCGGTTGTACTTGGTGATGAAGCGGGTAATGAAACGGGCGAAGGCGTTGGCGTCCTCGTCCACTCCCCAGAAGGCTTTTTCGGGGTCTTTGCCGGTGAGGCGGCCAAAGCCGGTGCCCGGTATATCGATGAAGACCAGGTCGCTGACGTCGAGCAGCGAAGAGGCGTTGTCGACCATCTTGTAGGGCGCGGCGGGCAGGTGCTGGTCGCCGGCGGTGACCACGTGCTTGGGGCCGAGCGAGCCCATGTGGAGCCAGACGGTGGAGCTGCCGGGGCCGCCGTTATAGAAGAAAGTGATGGGGCGGTCTTCGGCCCTGGCATCTTTTTTGAAATAGGCTACGTAGAACATGCGGGCCAGGGGAGGCGCGTCTTTAGGCTCTTTGGGCTCATTGAGCAAGAGCTGGCTGCCGGCTTGCGGCTTGCCGTCGGGGCCCAACTGCGCATCCTGCACGTCGGTGGCGCCCACGGTCAAAGTACCGGCAATGGCGGTGTAAGCGATGTGCTGCCCGGCTGCGTCCACCGTGCCCTGCGAGGTGACTTCAGCGGGCGGCATCGGCTTTTCGGGCACGGCCGGTTTGGCGGGTGTGTCTTCGGCACGAACAAGCATGGGCAAGGCAAAAAGAGAGGCCGCGAGCAAGGCTGCAGGCAGGCAAGGGGAAATGCGCATATTGAGTCTCCAAGGGTGGGATTCAGGTTAAGTCAGTATAGAACTCGAAATTCGGATGTCCCTTGATTTGCATCATCGGAAAGAGGACTGGGAGGCCCGCCAGATCGTTGGCGCGAGGCGAAAAGATAGCTTTTCAATGCAACAGAAACGGCAATCTTCGATACTGCGAAATGTCGGTGCACGACGCGACACAAGACGGCTAAAGCTCCGTTCCAAAGCCGTCCAAAAATCGAAATAAGGCGCCAATTATCGCGTCTTAGAGCGTTTTCGATTCAAGTGTTAACAAAACTCTGGGTGCCCCATCCTTTGTGCGTTCTTTACTGTTCAGTTCCATGACATCCTTTACACATTGTTCCGGTAGATGCTTTACACTTCCGCGCGAGCGCAAGCGCGCGCGGAGGTGCAGAGGCGATGTCATGGAGAGCGATGGACGTCAAGGAGCAGCGGGTTCGATTTGTGTT
>JAATFE010000230.1 GCA_015655365.1 Terriglobales bacterium | reverse complement strand
GCCGCCCTCTATCTTCTTCCCAAGCTACAAAAGCCGGGTGCCCCATCCTTGCGGCGTTTTGTCGCAAGGGCGGGAAACCACGGACCTCGATCGGTCGCGTCTTTTCGTCCGATTCAACCGAACCCGGCATTCCATCAGACCGCGGTTTTCTTGATCTGCGCGGCAGCCCCTGTTCCCAGCAGTTCCAGGGTAATCGCCGCCACCCGGCCAATCGCGCCGGGATGTTCTTCTCCACCGCCCGCCGGCCGCGATTCCAGCCGCTCCCGGATCGCCTTGAGCTCCTGCATCATGGACTGGCGCGGGGCGCCGTCGGGTAGCAGCAACTCCATTTGTTGGACGATATTTGCCGCCGTAAAGTCATCCTGGATCAGCTCCGGCACCACCCGCTTGCCGGCTATCAAGTTGGCCATGGCCACATGGTCCACCTTCACCACCCGCTTGGCGATGGCAAAGGTCAGCGCCGAAACCCGGTAGACCACCACAAAGGGATTGCCGATCAAGGCCGCCTCCACGGTTGCCGTGCCGCTGGCCACGACCGAGGCGCGGGCATGGAAGAGCGTGGCGCGGGCATCCTCGACCAGGCGCACGGTCAACCCGGCCCCATGAGCTGCAACGAGCTGGCGCACCTCGTCCCGCTGCGCCGCGTTCAGGGTCGACGCCAGGGGCAAAACAAACTCGAAATCGCCGGTCAGCGCATGCGCCGCTTTCAAAATCTCGGCCAGGGTGTCGCGAATCTCCTTGGGCCGGCTGCCGGGCAGCAGGCCGATCCAGGTCTTCTCCGGGTTCAGGCCGTTTTCCACGGCAAACTGCGCCCGGCCGATGGTAGGCAGCGGCAGCTCGGCCAATGGATGGCCCACAAACTCCGCCTGCACCCCATGCTCGCGATAAAACGGCTCTTCGAAGGGGAAGATCACCAGCATCCGGTCGATATGCTTTTGCACCAGCTTGATGCGGTGCTTCTTCCAGGCCCACAACTGCGGGCTGACGAAGAAGATGACGGGAATGCCCAGCCGGTAGAACTCTTCGGCCAGCCGGAAGTGGATTTCAGGGAAATCGATCAGCACGGCCACGGCCGGCCGCCGCTCGCGGATGGCCCGCTTCAGCTTGCGGAACTCGCCGTAGATGCGGGGCAGGTGGCGAATGACCTCGGTCAGGCCCATCACCGCCATGTCTTCGCTGTGGACCACGCGCTCCAGGCCCGCCGCCTCCATGCGCGTGCCCCCCATGCCGAGGAAGCGCGCCGTTTGGCCCGCCGCGGCAAGCCGCTGTTGAAGCGCTTCGACCAGCAGCGCGCCGTAGTGCTCGCCGCTGGCCTCGCCTGCCGAAATGAAGATCGTGGGCATCCAAGCTCGTGCGCCGCCGGTTGCCGCGCTCGTGACCATCATAGCGGCTTGTGGAAGTTTGCTGTCGCCGGGGCTTGCATGAGCCGCCGGGCAAGCGAGTCGATGACGCAACGGGTCCATTCAAGGGAAATCAACATTGCATGAGGGGCTTCTCGTCTAAATTATTACCGAGAGGTCCTGCCATGCGGATTCATCCCTCTAACCTTCGTACGAGCAAGGTTCGAGCCACGCTCGCCATTGCGGCGCAACTGCTGCTAACCGGCGGGGTTTTGCTGGTCACCGCTGCCGCACAAGAGACGGAAACCGCACCGGAGGAAACGGCAGCGCCGCCTCCAGCCGTCTTTCAAAACCGCATCCCGGCCGATCAACTCAGCTTTCTGAACGACTATGCAGGCCATTCGGAGAAAGAACTGCGCAAGGACAAGAGATTCCGCAGCCTGATGAAGCAGGTGACTCCCCGCACGGAGTACCACTACGGCCGCGACATGCCACTCTCCGACACCAGCGAAACCCTCCTGGACGGTCCGCCGCTGCCGGTGGAGATTCGCGAGGGCCGCTATGCGATGGTGGGCAGTCATGGCGGTCCCTATCTCGATGGCCGGGGCTTCGTCTGGTTCGACATGAAGGAGGGGATCGGGATCGGCGGAGTATTTTTCCATCCAGTCAACGGCGAACCAACCCCTACGCTCGCCCTCTTCTCCACGCAGTTAACGGATACATCCCTCGGGATGAGCCAGTTTCCCCAGGCCTTTGCCGGGGACCTGATCCAGTGGGCCACCGAGGTCGGCATACCGCCCGTGACTGCGCGCTACTTCATCCCCGCCAACGGCAAAAAGTATGTGCTGCTTCACGACGAGGATTATTGTTCTAGCCCGGAGACCCCGTCTGCGCCGCGGGATGAGCGGTGCGAGAAGTTAAATGCGGATGCCGCCGATGCCGATATGAATGCCGCCTACTTCATGCAGGAGACCCACAACCAGGCGAATGCCACGGCCTGGATGCTGGGTCCGGACCAGGTGGCGTGGATCGGGCTGCGCGAGCAGAGGTGCGGGGGGGCGAATCCGTTTGGCTGCCGCATTCGCATGGCGCGCGAGCGCACGCGAGTCCTGATCGGGCGCGGTCGGAGATAGGCAGGGTGCAGGATCCGCATTAAACTTCCGGATGCGTCGGAGGCGTGCGCCGGTCGGCGATTGAATCCCTGATTCAGGCTTTGAGAGGCGAGGTAACCGAGAGAGCCGGGTAGCCGCAAGGCTCAACGGCGTGACCGCCATCTTTCACCGTCCGCACCCGAGACCTGAAACCAAGAAAGGCGCGGGCGATGCGGTGCGACAGTTCTTTATCAATGCGGAGATAAAGCCATGATGGAATACAAGGGTTATACCGCCGACCCCATCGACTTCGATCTGAAAGAGAACACCTTTTCTGGAAATGTCGCCGGGCTCAGGGATGT
>JAATFE010000360.1 GCA_015655365.1 Terriglobales bacterium | reverse complement strand
GTATGCGGCGGTTGCACCGTTGCTGCTGGCGGCGAGCGTTGCCATGGTATCCAATGCCTTATTATGTTGTTGGCAGTACTGTGACGGGCCATGTCTACTGCACCGACAGCAATGCTCCGGCGCACTTTGCCAAAGTGCTGCTCAAGCCTGTCGACGATCAGGCGAAGAATTCATGAAGCGTTTAACAGACAACACCCAGAAATTCGCAGCAAAAACGGAGAAACGGCTCCTGCTAAAACGCCCAGTCAACCGGAATAACCGCTTCCCGAAGACAAAAGGAAAGCCATAGCCGCCGCTTCAGACGCGGAAGCCCTGATCCGGGGGGATGGCGCAAGCCGCGCACGCGGACCACATTGATGAATCTATCTTGGCAGTCAGCCTTTGATTCTTGTAACTTCGTTCTTAGCTGCCGCGCGAGGCCCCGAAATCTCCGATGCGAACAAAGTCGGATGGCGAGCCGCGAACGCGCTGGAGCATTGGTTCGCCGGCTTCAATCGAATTCCGGTCATTCAATCAAAGGAGGAAATCCACCATGCAAACCGACCAACAACTGCGGCAACATGTGGTCAGACTACTCAAGGGCGGCGAAGCGCACGCCGGCTTCGACACAGCGGTCGAAAGTTTTCCCGAGAGCCTGCGCGGTGTGCGGCCCGAACACGCTGAGCATTCTCCTTGGGAGGTGCTGGAGCACCTGCGCATCGCCCAATGGGACATCCTCGAGTTCTCGCGGAACCCTCGCCACAAATCGCCCGAGTTTCCGCTCGGCTATTGGCCCTCCACCCAGGAGCCTCCAAATGACGAGGCATGGGACAGGAGCGTGAAAGCCTTTCGCAAGGACCTTCAGGCACTATGCGATCTGGTCAGCGACGAGTCGACCGATCTCTTCTCCCGGATTCCGCACGGCGATGGGCAAACCCTCCTGAGGGAGGCTCTGGTCGCCGCCGACCATACTTCTTATCATTTAGGCGAGTTGATTCTCTTGCGCCGGATCCTGGGCGCATGGCAGTAGCCCGACGGCCTGAACTGCCCCACTGCATTCAGTTGCCCATCGAAGGCTGGAGCCTAATTACCGAGAAGGCCCTCAGCTTTGCGTTAGGAATATCCTCCGATATTCGCTGTGCGCATGTTCAGACCGAGGAAGAGCCCGATCCAATCTGCCAAGACTGGGAAAAGGATGTTGTCGCTCCGCTGCGCGAGGCCGGCAGATGCACTCCCAAACTCGATACTCTGCAATCTCCCTTCTGCTACGTCCTGGCGCCAGTGGTCGATTACATTCTGGCGGTGGAGCGGGAATCCCGCTTCATTCCCTGGTATCTCGACCGGGATTGAGGGGCTGTCCCGAAGCTGCTGGTGCGAGGTCCCAGTTAGCGAAAAGTTGGGTTATGATGGTGCTGCGAGGACCGAGAATGTCGATTGGACACAATGGGCAAATGCCACTCACACCGACTTGGCCGGCCTTGCCTCAGGTGGCCTGGAGCGATACTTGCGCTACCCTCCAACTCTGGATGCAGATCGTCGGCAAGGTCCGGCTCGCACTCATGCCGGCGATGAACCACACCTGGAACGTAACGCTCTACCCGACGATCAGCGGCCTCAGCACGCTTCCCATACCCTATGGCGCCCGCATGGTGCAGATCGATTTCGACTTTTTGGAGCACACTCTTTCCGTGCAGTGCGATGACGGCGCCAGCAGAACTATCGCGCTCACGCCGATGCCAACTGCCGAGTTTTATCGGGAACTCATGGCAGCGCTCGTCAGCCTCGACGTCCCAGTCCGCATTTGGCCAATGCCAGTCGAGGTTGCCGCGCCCATCCGCTTCGATCGGGACGATCTCCATCGCTCCTATGACGCCGAATTTGTTCAGCGATTCTGGCGCATTCTGCTCCAAAACACACGGGTCATCACCATCTTCCGATCCCGCTTCAGGGGCAAGGTGAGCCCAATCCACCTGTTTTGGGGCGCGCTCGATCTGGCTTGCACTCGGTTTTCAGGCCGCACGGCGCCGGAGCACGCCAGCGTGGCCGGTCTGCCCGATCGGGTGACGCGCGACGCCTATTCGCATGAAGTCAGCAGTTGCGGGTTTTGGCCAGGCGCACCCGGCATTGAGCCATTCTTTTATAGCTATGCATACCCGGAGCCGCCTGGCTACGCGGAATCCTCTATCGCACCGGCCGCTGCGTTCTATGACTCGAATCTGGGAGAATTCGTACTCCCGTATGAAGAGATGCGCCAATTGGCAGACCCTAACGCCGCCCTTCTCGATTTTCTGCAAACCACTTACGACGCAGCAGCCAATTGCGCCCACTGGGATCGAGCCGCTCTTGAAGTCGGAGCATTGAGCCGTTGAACCGCACAGT
>JAATFE010000109.1 GCA_015655365.1 Terriglobales bacterium | reverse complement strand
GTTCCGGCACGCGCTTTACCGCTTCCACCCCCAGCGCCGGAAAGACCAGCGAGAAGCCGAAGCCGGCCAGGGCCGCGCCGGCCAAAGCCACCCACGGAGCGTTGGACACCCAGAGCAGAACCATGCCCACGGACTCGACCGACAGGCAGGCAATGCCTACAGGGAACCCGCCATAGCGGTTGATGGCCTGGATAAACAGCAGCCGCGCCAAAATAAAGGCCACGCCAAAGGAGGTTAAACACAGGGCCGCTCCGTTCCAGTGGCGGCTGGCATAGAACAGGGTGATAAAGGTGGCCAGAACGCTGTAGGCCACGCCCCCCAGGGCGAGGCCCATTCCGTGCGGAGCCACGCGCCCCAGCACGGCGCTGAAGGGAAGATGCTCGCCGAGGGCAACGGCCACCGGGTCCTTGCGGAAGGCCAGCGCCAGGCTCACCGCGCCGATCAGCATGGTCAGCAGGCCCAGCGAGCTCAGGCCCCACATCTGGTCCAGCACCACGCCCAGCGGAGCACCCAGGGCCATGGCGCCATAGGTGCTGATGCCGTTGAATGAGATCACCTTGGCGGTATGCTCCACGCCAGTGCTGTTGATGCCCCACAGAGTCGAACCGGTCGACCCCAGGCTCTCGCCCACGCCCAGAACCAGGCGACTGGCGATCAGGCTGGCGAAGCTGAGCCAGTGAATGGAGTGCAAGGCTGCGGAGCCCACCAGCAGAGCGCCGCTCGCGGTGCAAAAGGTCATGCCCCACAGCACGGAAACCTTGGCGCCGGCGCGGTCCGAGATGCGCCCGGCCCATGGCCGGCTGGCCAGCGTGGCAATGTACTGGATGCTGACCACCAGCCCGGCAATCGCCGCGCTATAGCCCATGCGCAGGTGCACAAACGGCGGCAGCACGGCCAGCGGCAGCCCGATCGAGAGATAAACCACAAAAGTGAAATAGACGAAACTGACAATATGCCAGGTATTGCTGCTTTCGGCGGCACGGGGTCGGACGCTGGCTGTGGTCAACGAGGTCATTTGGGGGATTTGGATCCTGCGAAGAAGTGCCGCCGTTACCAGTATATCGGAGGCAAGTTACGACCCATGTCGCGGCAGTCGTTTGCGCCCAGGCAGACAGGTTTTAGACTGAACAGATGCCGGGGTTTCACGTGGAAAATTTTGGTTGCCGGGCGGCCCGCGCCGATGGCGAGGCGGTAGGTGATCATCTGTGCGCAGCCGGGCATTGCCTCGAGCAGCCAGCGGCAGCCGATGTGGTCATTGTGAACACCTGTAGCGTGACGGCGGAGGCCGACCGCGCGGCGCGCGCCTTCATCCGCCGCGCCCATCGCCAGAACCCCGCGGCGCGGATCGTGGTCACCGGCTGCTACGCCCAGCGCGCTCCCCAGGAACTGGCAAGTCTCTCCGGCGTGGCCGCCGTGGTGGGCAACAGCCACAAGGCGCTGACGCCGGAGATCGCTTTGCATCTGGCAGGAGCGGAGCATGGGTTGGCCGCACCGCAGGCGCTCGTTCCGGTTCAGTCGCTCCTCGCGGGTGGCGGGCAGGCTCCCATCTGGGCGGACGACCGCTTTGCCCACTCCTTTCTTGAGGAAGCGCGGCTCACTCCCGGCGCGCAGACCCGGCCCAACCTGAAGATTCAGGAGGGCTGCGGGAACCGCTGCGCCTTTTGCGTCATCCCTCAAACACGCGGCTCCTCCAAGAGCCTGCCCGCCGCCAGCGTTCTGCGCCAGGTGGAAGGCTTTGTGGCCGCCGGCGGCAACGAACTGGTGCTCTCGGGGATCAACCTGGGCCGCTGGGGCCGGGACTTTGCGGGCTCCCAGGCGGACGACTCGTCCCCGCGAACCCTGGCGGCCCTAGTGCGGCAGATTCTCGGGCAGACGGGGCTCCCCCGGCTCCGGCTCAGCTCCATCGAGCCCATGGACTGGAACACGGATTTGATTGGCCTGATGGCCGAGTTCGGCGGCTCGCGCCTCGCGCGCCATGCGCACCTGCCCCTGCAATCCGGCTCCGACGCTGTGCTGCGCAGGATGCACCGGCGCTACCGGCCCTGGCACTATGCGGAGAAGGTGAAAGCGCTGTTTCGCGTGGCCGGCCCGGAACTGACCCTGGGCGCGGACGTGATGGCGGGCTTTCCGGGCGAGACCGACGCCGAATTCGCGGAGACCGTGGCCCTGATCGAGGCGCTTCCCTTCGGCTATCTGCACCTGTTTCCGTTTTCGCCCCGGCCGGGGACGCGGGGCTGGGCTCTCCATGCCGAGCGGCCGGTTCCGGCTGCGGTGGTCGAGGAGCGGATGGC
>JAATFE010000142.1 GCA_015655365.1 Terriglobales bacterium | reverse complement strand
GTTTTTTGCGCGCCGGGGACATACAATCGATGAGGATTTTACGCGGGACCAGGTGGTGCAGAAGGTGTTGGTGCAGGGCCGTGTTTTTTGTCTTTTGATGGGGCTTGCCTGTCTGCAGACCGGGGTTGCCGAGCAACCCGCTCGGCAGCAGCCTTTGTCCACCTATATCGTGCGCACCGGCGAGCAATTGCAGGCGCCGCATGTGCTGACCTATCGCATGGTCGAGTACTCGCAACAATGGGGGCGGTGGATCGTTCCCGATGTGGGCTATTACGACACGGGGCACGCGAACGATGCGCTGTGGTTTGCCGGGGTAGGCGCGGAGTTCTACCACGGCGAGCGCGTGACCTGGACCCAGGAAGTCTATGCGGCCGACGAGGCCGGGTCGGCCGCGCACAATCAGCACACGCTGTGGATTTGGCCGGTGCTGGACCTGCGCTTTACGCCGCGGCTGAGCAGCCAGACGGTGGTTTATCCCACGGTGCCGCTGAACAAGGCTGCGCGCTGGGGCCTGGACGTGGACCGCTCCAAGGTGGAGTATGCGGTCCGGCCGCATTTGCGGGCGGGGGTTGGCTATGGCTCCTCGAAATGCGCCGACCAGCCGTGGGAAAACAAGCCCTTTTTGACGGCCACCGCGACCAACCGGACCGGGGCCTGGGAGTTCTGGATGCAAAGGGTGACGGGGGGCGCGCAGATCCAGGTGCGGTACCAGTTGGATCGGCGGGGGTATTGAGCGGTTTCCCAAGGAGCGCGCACTCACCGGAATCGTGCCAGACGGCTTTTTGAGACAAAAGACATTTGGTTGCAACGGCTTCTGGATATGGAAATTGTGAAACCGCTCCAGATTCTGCTTGACGCGGGGTTGCCTCTGGACGAGAATCGCTCGCAGGAAACCCAATTCCGGTTCTGAGCGTCGAACACAACATGCCACTGGAAACCGAACTCGCCGTCTTTGCGCGGATGAAGGACCAACTCCTGCTCTCTTACGATGGGAAGTTTGTCTTGATCCATGGCGAAGAGTTTGTTGGAGCCTTCGACTCGGCGCAGAACGCCTACTCCGAAGGAGTGAAGCGTTTTGGCCAGGAAGCATTTCTGGTGAAGAGAGTGGCAGCTCGCGAAGAGGTGTACCGGAATCAGGCCCTTTCGATGGGACTGATTCATGCCCGTATTTAGCTTCTTTCACTGGTCGAAAGATCGCGGATTCACGCTGACCGAGAGCGGCCCATTGGTCTCCGTTGAGATTTCCATCCCCAGTGCTTTAAAGTCTCATCTTTCGGAAAAAGGGCTGGCGATTCCCCCGCCGCAATCCGGATTCGCGCTGATCGACACGGGAGCATTCGCAACCGCCGTGGACCAGTCAATTTTCGATGCACTCGGTGTTGCCCCGATCGATATGATCGGCACGTCTTCCCCTCATGGACATGCCAATTCTCCGGTATATCCGGCGACGGTCACGTTTCCGGGGCTGGAAGTGACTGAGTTGGCCATGGAGCGGATCATTGGATGCAATCTGAAGTGGCGGGATGTCGAGGGGAAAGAGGTCATCATGCCGCTGGGCAGAGACCTGTTGCAGTATTTTCTATTGGTTTACGACGGGAAGTCATCTGACGTTTTTCTTGCCTATTGAAATGCAACTCCTTGGAAGCCCCAACCTCTGCGACTGGCCGGGACGTATGGGCTCCGGAATCGGGTGAGGGCCATGGGAGACGGGTGGGGAGTTTGTGCGCATCGGCACACTTTTGGTTTGCGCGTCTCTGCTACCATAGGTTCGATTGCAGTTCCTGCCGCCCGCAAGGCTGATTTCCAGCCCCTTGGGGCCAGAGCGCACAGGCGGCCGGAGTACATCCAGAAGGAGAAACTTCTATGCCTCTAGTCTCCACGCGGCAACTACTCGACGAGGCCGCCAAGGGCGGTTACGGCGTCGGCGCATTCAACGTTAACGATATGGAACAGATTCAGGCCATCATGGAGGCCGCGAAGGAAACCAATTCGCCGGTCATCATTCAGGCCAGCCGTGGCGCCCGCGCCTTTGCGCAGGACAACTACCTCTATCACCTGATGTTGGCGGCGGCCGAACTCTATCCTCAGATTCCGCTGGCCATGCACCTGGATCACGGCAACAGCTTTGAAACCTGCGAGAGCGCCATCAAGCTGGGCTTTACCAGCGTGATGATGGACGGCTCGCTGAAGCCGGACGGCAAGACCCCGGCCACCTTTGAAGAGAATGTCGAAGTCACCCGCAAGGTGGTTGATTATGCGCACGAGCGCGGCATCTCGGTCGAAGGCGAAATCGGCGTATTGGGCGGCATTGAAGACGGCCATGGCGCGGGTGGTTCGGGCCTGGATCACGTCACCGATCCCGACCAGGCAGTGGAGTTTGCCGAACTGACCGGCGTCGACTCGCTGGCCATTGCCATCGGCACCAGCCACGGCGCGTACAAGTTCACCAAGAAGCCGGATGGCTCGGTTCTCAAGATGGACCTGCTCATCAAGATTCACAAGCGCCTGCCCAAGACCCACCTGGTGATGCACGGCAGCTCCTCGGTTCCCAAGGACCTGCAGGACATCATCAACCAGTACGGCGGCAAGCTGAAGGAAACCTGGGGCGTGCCGGTGGAAGAGATTCAACTGGGCATCAAGAACGGCGTCCGCAAGGTCAACGTGGATACCGACAATCGCCTGGCGATCACTGGAGCGATCCGCAAGGTGCTGTTCGAGACCCCGGAGAAGTTCGATCCGCGCGACTACATGAAGCCGGCCCGTGCGGCCATGCAGAAGGTTGTTGCCACGCGCATGACGCAGTTCGGGCAGGCCGGGCACGCCGGCGACTATACCGCGATTTCGATTGCGGATATGGCCAAGGGCTATGCCAACGGCACGCTCGTGACCAAGCCGCTGGTTTCCGCCAAGTAACTTCGGCTAGCTAGCTTCAAGAAGACGACACCAGG
>JAATFE010000266.1 GCA_015655365.1 Terriglobales bacterium | reverse complement strand
AGCCACGTGACCATGGTCCAGACGCGCGTGATCTTGATCCACTTTTCACCGGGATAGCGCATCATCAGCGCTCCCAGGG
Organism: Terriglobales bacterium; assembly: GCA_015655365.1. Lineage (GTDB taxonomy): Bacteria > Acidobacteriota > Terriglobia > Terriglobales > Acidobacteriaceae > Telmatobacter. Next base: position 3,584 of record JAATFE010000266.1, on the reverse strand, counting down.
CAAACGCGAAGGGAACCGAGAAGCCCACGTAGCCCAGGTAGAGCATGGGCGGATGAATCACCATCTCGGGATATTGGAGCAGGGGATTGAGGCCGTTGCCGTCTGCCGGCAGAGGGCCATTGAAGAGGGCGAACGGCGGAGCGGCAAAGTTCAGGATTGCCAGAAAAAAGAGCTGAATCGCGGACAGAATCGTGCCCGCATAGGCGTAAAGTTTCACGTCGGTTTTGTGGGTCAGGCGCAGCACAAAGCCGTAGATGGCCAGCAGCCATGCCCACAGCAGCAGCGAGCCTTCCTGGCCGCTCCACAACGCGGAGAACTTGTACGGGCCGGGGAGGGCGCGATTCGAGTGCTCCATGATGTAGGTGATGGAAAAGTCGTTGGTGAAAACCGACCAGACGAGCGCGAACGCTGCTGCCGACACGGCCAGGAAGCCGGCGATTCCAGCCCGGCGCGCGGTGTCCGCCAGCCGTTCCGGCGAAATGCGAGCCGGTTGCCCGGTGGCGATCAAACGCAGGGCCACTGCTCCTGCGAACAAATTGTAGGCGGCCAATGCTAAAGCTATGAGAAGAGCGAAACTTCCGAAAGCTGCCATTCAGCGGTTCTCCAGTCCCCGTCAAGCAAAACTTCTCCAGCTAGGTGGCCTTCTGGTCAAGAAAAGCCGCCTTGCATGGCGTCCTAAACGCCAATCGAACTGAAGAACCGCTCGAAGACTCCACGATGATTCTCGCACGCGGGCCAGGGCATCATCGGCCTTCGAGTCCGATAAATCTTCTCTCATCATAGACGGTTAGGTTGTGATTTGGCTCACGGCGTGGAGGGGCCCTCGGAAGCTGCTGCCGCGAGAATCGTTCCTCTCTTCTCATGCTGTCTTGCGTATGCTTTGCGTGAGAAGTTGACGGGTCAGGGCCAGGAACTCATCGGAACTCACCGTCCTCGGTCGGAAGCTGGCGCCTGAACCGGCGTAATCCCCCGCATCCTCGCCAACGCCGCCCAGCACCAGGATTGGTACCCAGGGGAGGCGGGTGCGGAGCTCTGCCACAAAAGCAGGTCCTCCAAGCCCCGGCATGTGGTGGCCAGAGATGACCAGACCCAGGTTCGCGGCAAACTGCGGCTGTTCCACCAGGCACAGGGCCTCGGCGGCGCTGGTTGCCCGCTGCACGTCAGGAAATCGCGCTTCAAGGATGGACTTGCGCAGAAACGCCTGCAGCGGATCGTCGTCCACAAGAAGAATGGTCGCCATGCATCCTGAATCCTGCACGGCCCGTGGAAAAGGGCAGTACGGAGGCATTAACTAACTAAGCAACTCAGATGATTACCAGGCGATTTCGGTTGCCCAGTCGCGAGAGTTTGAGCGTTGCGCCCCGTTACCCGAAGAGGAACTCCTTTTCCCGCAGTTCTTTGATGGAATCGCGCAGCCGGGCGGCCTTCTCGAATTCGAACTTCTTGGCCGCATCCCGCATTTCCGTTTCCAGCTTGGCGATGAAGGCGTCGAGTTCGGCCTGAGTTTTGAATTCCGGTATTCCGGTCGTCTCTTCCTCGGCCACGTCGCCGTACTCGGCTTTCAGAATCTCGGCCAGCCCCATGTCCATGTTGTTGATGATCGACTGCGGCGTAATGCCGTGCTCCGCGTTATAGGCGCGCTGCACGGTGCGGCGTCGATCGGTCTCGTCCATCGCCCGGCGCATCGAGTCGGTGATGCGGTCGGCGTAAAGAATCGCCTTTCCTTCCAGATGGCGCGCGGCGCGGCCCATGGTCTGGATCAGCGACCCGGCAGAGCGCAGAAAGCCTTCCTTGTCCGCATCCAGAATGGCGACGAGCGAGACTTCCGGCAGATCCAATCCTTCGCGCAGCAGGTTGATGCCGATCAGCGCGTCATATTCGCCTTTGCGCAGCCCGGCCAGCAGCTTCACCCGTTCCAGGGTCTCGATCTCCGAGTGCATGTAGCGGCAGCGCACGCCGACCTCGGTATAGTAGCCGGCCAGGTCTTCGGACATGCGCTTGGTCAGGGTGGTGACCAGCACCCGTTCGTTTCTTGCGGCGCGGTCGCGGATTTCCGCCAGCAGGTCGTCGATCTGGCCCTTGACCGGACGAATCTCAACCTCAGGGTCCACCAGGCCCGTGGGGCGAATCACCTGTTCCACTACCACTCCCGCGGATTGCGTCAGTTCATAAGGCCCGGGCGTCGCGGAGACGTAGATCGTCTGATGCACGCGGTTCTCGAACTCGTCGAACTTCAGCGGCCGGTTGTCCAGCGCCGAGGGCAGCCTGAAGCCGTATTCCACCAGGTTCTGCTTGCGGCTGCGGTCGCCGAACCACATCCCGTGCACCTGCGGAATGGTGGCGTGGCTCTCGTCGATAAACAGCAAATAATCCTTGGGAAAATAGTCCAGCAGGGTGGGAGGCGCCTCGCCCGGCAACCGCCCGCTGAAGTGCCGCGAGTAGTTCTCGATGCCGTGGCAATAGCCCATCGACTTGATCATTTCCAGGTCGAAGCGGGTGCGCTGGTGAATCCGCTGCGCCTCCACCATCCGCCCCTGCGATTCCAGTTCCGCCACCCGTTCGTTCAACTCTGTCACGATGGTGTTGACCGCCTCGGCCTTGCGCTCCGGCAACATCACGTAGTGGCTCTTGGGGTAGATCGGCAGGCGCGTGTACTTCTGCTTCACCGTGCCGAAAAGCGGATCGATCTGCGACAGCGATTCGATCTCGTCCCCGAACAATTCGATGCGATAGGCGTTCTCGTCGTAGGTGGGGAAGATCTCGATCACGTCGCCGCGCACCCGGAACGAGCCGCGTCGGAAGTCCCCGTCGTTGCGCTCATACAGAATCTCGACCAGACGTCGCGTAATGTCTTTGCGGCTGATGTGCTGGCCTTTTTCGAGCAGCAGCAACATGCCGTAGTACGCCTCGGGCGAGCCCAGGCCATAGATGCAACTGACCGAGCTCACAATGATGGCGTCGCGCCGCTCGAAGAGGCTGCGCGTGGCCGAGAGCCGCAGCTTGTCCAACTCCTCGTTGACGGTAGCTTCCTTCTCGATATAGAGGTCGCCGGCCGGGATATAGGCCTCGGGCTGGTAGTAGTCGTAATAGCTGACGAAGTATTCGACCGCGTTGTTGGGGAAGAACTGCTTGAACTCGTGATAAAGCTGCGCCGCCAGCGTCTTGTTGTGCGCCAGGATCAGCGCCGGCCGGTTCGACTGCTCGATGACCTTGGCCATGGTGAAGGTCTTGCCAGAGCCGGTCACGCCAAGCAATACCTGGTGCTTTTCGCCCGTTTCCAGCCCTTCGACCAACTCGGCAATCGCCCTTGGCTGATCTCCCTTGGGTGTGTAGCTCGACACCAGTTCGAAGTCCATGCTCAAGAGTATAGCGCAATGGCGAATATGTGGCGAAGACGGCGCCGAGATTCAGCGCAGCGCATGACCCTCTTTGTTTCCAAAGCCGACTTTCGTGGCGCTCGCCATTCTCTTACTCCCGACTCCCTGTCTTGTTCACTGCATCGGGTAAGCCGACCTCCACGGCCGGGGGCAGCGTGTGCGTATCCCACCAATGCTGGAGCACCAGGTTCCAGCGCTCGCTGCGGT
>JAATFE010000271.1 GCA_015655365.1 Terriglobales bacterium | reverse complement strand
GAACCGCAGCAGATGCACGCTCAAACCGTCCAGCTTGTCGATTGCCTGCCGCGTCTCTCAACGTCAAAAATCGGCTCGGGGCAAAAGCCGCACGCCTCGGGATCTGTGAATGTGCGATAAAAACGCGGCCGGTTCTGTTTCTGCCCGCCCGGATGAGATAAACTCATGCGGGAACTGTACAAAAACCACGAGCGTTCATCACACGGAGGGTACATAGAAATTGGGAAAAAGCATGGTCCCGAAGAAGCTGTTTTTCACCAAAGGTGTAGGGAGACACAAGGAGCGCTTGACCTCCTTTGAGCTGGCCCTTCGGGATGCGGGTATTGCCTCGCAGAATCTTGTCCGCGTCTCTTCCATTTTTCCGCCGCAGTGCAAAGTGTTGACCCGTAAGGAGGGTCAGACCTACCTGAGTCCCGGCGAAGTGGTCTTTGCGGTGATTGCGGAGAACTCCACCCGCGAGCCCCACCGCCTGATCGTATCGAGTATCGGCGTGGCCATCCCCGCCGACCGGAACACCTACGGCTACCTGAGCGAGCACCACAGCTTTGGCGAGACCGAAGACCAGGCCGGCGACTATGCGGAAGAGTTGGCCGCCGAGATGCTGGCTACCACTCTGGACGTCGACTTCGATCCGGATACGAGCTGGGACGAGAAGAAGGAGATCTACCGCATCTCCAACAAGATTGTTCGCACCAGCAATATCACCCAATCGGCCGTGGGCGACAAGAACGGCCTGTGGACCACCACGATTGCCGCTGCCGTTCTGATTCTCCCTGAGTAACGGCCGCGTTCCCAGAGAAACGCCAAGGCCAATCCCGCTCGCCGGGGTTGGCCTTTATATCGATTCATATCCCCGCATCGGAGGATTGCCCGGCAAATGACGGAGAACGCACGCAAATACAAAGTAGGCCTGGTGCAGATGAGCATGGGGCCTGACCCCGAGGCCAATCTGGCCGCGGCTGTCCGGCGCATTGAAGAAGCTGCGCGGCTGGGCGCGAACATCGTCTGCCTGCCGGAGCTTTTCCGCGCCCAATATTTCTGCCAGCGCGAGGATCTTCGCCTCTTCGATCTGGCCGAGCCGATTCCAGGGGCCACCACGGCCAAGCTGGCCGAAGTCGCCCGCAAGGCCCGCGTCTGCATCGTTGCTTCGCTCTTTGAGCGCCGCGCTGCGGGGCTTTATCACAACACCGCGGTTACGCTGAATGCCGATGGAGCCATCGTCGGCGTCTACCGCAAGATGCACATTCCGGACGACCCGCTCTACTACGAAAAGTATTACTTTACCCCTGGCGATCTGGGCTTTCAGGCTGTGGATACCGCTTTTGGCCGCGTCGGGACGCTGGTCTGCTGGGATCAGTGGTATCCCGAGGGAGCGCGGCTCACTGCATTGCAGGGCGCGGAAGTGCTGTTTTATCCCACCGCCATCGGCTGGCACCCGGCCGAGAAGGAAGAGTTTGGCGCGGCGCAATACGACGCCTGGCGGACCATTCAGCGTGCCCACGCCATCGCCAACGGGGTCTATGTGGCCGGCGTGAATCGCGTCGGAGTGGAGCACGGCGACGTGCTGGGCAATCGCGCCGAAGGGCCGGGCCTGGAGTTTTGGGGCGGCAGTTTTCTGGCCGATCCCTTTGGCCGCATCATCGCCAAGGCCTCGCACGACAAGGAAGAGATCCTGATCGGCGAAATCGATCTTGCCCTGATGGAAAATACGCGCCGCAACTGGCCTTTCCTGCGCGACCGCCGCATCGACGCCTATGCGCCCATCACCAAGCGCTACATCGATCCGGTCAACACCTGGCCGGCAGACGGCGACTCAAAGTAGCAATCGCTGTCATCCTGGGCGGACCCTGAGCGCAGCGAAGGGGAAGTCGAAGGACCCGCTGTTGCTTTTGCGATATTCCCATCTCCACGAAACTGGATGAAGAGCAGAGAAACCGAAAGATGATGAAAACGCCGCGCGAACAGGGCTATCGCATGCCCGCCGAGTGGGACCGCCACGAAGCCACCTGGCTCGCATGGCCGCACAATCCCGAGGACTGGCCGGGCAAGTTCCAGCCCATTCCCTGGGTCTACGCGGAGATCGTCCGCCTGCTCTCTGCTCATGAGCTTGTCCACATCCTTGTGGACGACGCCAAGACCGAGCAGCGCGCAAGCGGCATCCTTGATCGCGCCGGAGCCAATCTGAATCGGGTCAGTTTCCACGTCTGGCCCACCGACCGCGTTTGGACGCGCGATTCAGGCCCCATCTTCGTGCGCAACGTCCGAGGCCAGACCGGTATCACCAACTGGCAGTTCAACGCCTGGGCCAAGTATCCCGACTGGCATCTCGACGACCAGATTCCTGGCCGCGTAACGGAACTGCTGGG
>JAATFE010000243.1 GCA_015655365.1 Terriglobales bacterium | reverse complement strand
TCACTTCGGTGACGTTCATGTCGGTGCGGCGCTTGTCCACAATGGCCAGCGGCGCTCCCATCTTCTGCGCAAAGAACCGGGCCCGTTCCACGCCGCCGGCATCCGGAGAAACCACAATGAGGTTGGGCAGGTTCAGCTCGCGGAAGTAGCTCACCAGCACCGGGCTGGCGAAAAGATGGTCGACGGGAATATTGAAGAAGCCCTGAATCTGGGCGGCGTGCAAGTCGACAAAGAGGGCGCGATTGGCTCCGGCGGTGGTCAGCAGGTCGGCGATGAGCTTGGCGCTGATGGCAACGCGGGGGCGATCCTTGCGATCCTGGCGGGCGTATCCGTAGTAGGGCACCACCACCGTAATCCGGGCGGCCGAAGCGCGCTTGAGCGCGTCGATCATGATCAGAAGCTCTACGAGGTTCGAGTCCACCGGATAGCAGGTAGGCTGCACCACAAAAACATCGACTCCGCGAACGTTCTCGAGCAGTTGGAAGTAGACTTCGCCGTCGGCGAAGCGCTGCAACTTGGCCGCGCCCACCGGGACCCCGATGTGGCGGCCGATCTCTTCAGCCAATTGCCGGTTGGCCGAGCCACAGAAGAGCTTGAATCGCTTGTCTTCGCTGAGGTTGCGAGTGCGCTTGCGCTCGGGAGCGGGCTTGGCGTCCTTGGCCTTGGCAGCGGCATCCAGTGCCGCTACCGGCAAGGGGTCCTTTGCCGCGATCTCTCGTAGCGCTACCGGCGCGCTTTGCTGCTGAATATCGTCCACTGTCACCGTCAAAGATTCCATTTCCATATTTCCGAGCACCTCCAAGCTGGTTGGCTTTGGCTGCATTCCGGGGTCAACATAAAAATTGGCTGGGCGACCAGGATTCGAACCTGGACAAGTGCCTCCAAAGGGCACTGTCCTACCATTAGACGATCGCCCAACTCTAGCGAACTCCCAATCTCTGTTTACCGCAGCCGCTGGTCCTGAATGGAATCTCGATGAAAAGAAACCACCTACCCGGTGCCAGCAGGACTGCGGAAATTGGAAACCCGCCCCGAACAGCCGTTGGCGAGTGTCTCTCGCACAACAACTGACTGTCAATAACGTTATTGCGAAAGCATTTCGCGCCAATAGGCAGAGCGCGGCAGGGTGCGGGTCAGGTGACTCGCAATTCCGGCCGGCCGCAGACGTTCCCGCGCCGCTTCCGCATCTCCGCGGGTCAAATACAACCCGAAGAGAGCCGAACCGGACCCGGACAGCGAGGCATGGAGGGCTGCCTCCGGTGTGCCCGAAGCCGCAAGAAGACGCTTGATTTCCGCAAGGGGGGGGTGCTGGGAAAAGACGACTCGTTCAAAGTCGTTCAGGATCCAGCCACTGATCCCGGTACGGACAAGCGCGGACTCTTGTGGTCCGGCCAGGTCCTCTCCATATAAGAGGACACCGGAGGAGCCAACTCCTTGCTGGCCTCTCGGGATCGCTCCCGAAAAGGCGCTGGCGTAGGCGCGGCTCAACTCATCTAGTTTATCTGCACTGGCCTCCTGGGTCAAACCCTCGGCGGCGCAGAGGGCATCCCAGTCGCGAAAGGCCTGGGGAGTGGAGACTCCGACTTCGGGGGTGGCCACGACGCACCAGACTGGCTCGATGTCGGGCAAAGGAAAGACCTGCTGGCCACGGTCCAGCCCCAGGATGGTGCCGCCAATGAGGAAGAGAGGCACATCGGAGCCGACCTGGGCAGCAATCTGGAGGCGTTGCGCAGACCAAAGAGCGGCGCCGTTCAGGCCGCCTGCATACGAATCTGGCCGACTCGCTGACTTGCTGACTTGCTGGCCGGTCAGTCCCAATTCGGCCTCCAGCCCAACCAGCGCTGCCACTGCGTTGGCCGAACCAGCGCCCAGGCCGCCTTGCACCGGCAGGCGCTTTTCGATGTGAATGTCCACTTCCGCAGAGACGCCGAGAGCTTGAAGCGCCAGGGATACCATCTTCCAGGCCGTATTGCGGCTGTCGGTGGGCACGCGGTTATCGTTCGAGGTGAGCCGCAACGCAGTCGTCGCCGCGAGATCGGCCGTGACGGTGACAAGATCAAACAGGTCCAAAGTCTGATATAGAGTCGTCAGCGCATGAAACCCGTCGGGGCGGGGAGCGCCAATGCCGAGGCCAAGATTGATCTTCGCGTGCGAACGTACAGTGGTAGGCATACCGGTTCATTGTATGGCCTGCTCACAAGCCATAACCGATGCAAAGTGGGGACGAAGCCATGTTGGACAACCCAGCACATCTATCCGAAGACATTAATTGCATCAGCGCCTATCCTGCGCTCGACGACTTTCAGGGAGTGCTCCCGGCCGGGTCCGATGCCCGCATCCTAAGCCACGCGGTCTTTGTTCCTAAGGTCGAGCCAGCGCCGGATGGCTCGCTCAGATTTGCCGGCGCACAGGCTCAGGGAGCGTAGACGATGGAGCGGTTTCTCGGCCTCATTCTGGGCGAGATCGAGCGGCTCTACGACAATGAAGAGGGTTATACAGGCTGCGGAAAAACGCGGGCAAAAGGGCGATATGCGTCAGGGCACGACCGGGGTACCCTCTGGGTCGCGTGCCGTAAGTGCCGCAAAATCAACGTGGCCTTTAGGCCCGGATAGGCGTTTTATAGCGGAACCAGGGCCGGTATATCCCGAAAGCACATCCTTCAAGTTGACGCGACCATCAGGGAGAGCGGCGACCCTGCACGAGACCTAACAGGACACAGGAACTCTGGTTCCGCTCTAGCCTGGGTCACTCGGAATCCTGGGTTTTTCCGCAGCCTGTATGGCCCCAAGGGCCGGAACTTCCCGCCGCATGTGGAGATTCCAGCACCGGTATACGCGAGCTACCTGTGCATTTCAGCCAGTTCCGGAGAGCCGTTAGCGGTTCGATAGAGCAGAGGCTGCGGTTGCGGCATCCGGTTCGATACACTGGGACCTGTGCCGGAAGTCTCCGAGCCGCAAATCGACGACCGCCCGATTCCGTTTTCATCCACAATATGCAGGAAAGCCCGAGAAACCAACCCGCATCTTTAAGGCGCGAAGGCCGCTGGAACCTGCGTGACATGATCGCCGCAGTAGGACTGTTTTTGGCAACAGCCGGCGTGATCCTGTGGCAAAATGCGCACCTCGTAATTTTGTGGGACTTGAGCTATGTTCTGGATACCGCGACCCGCATCGCCCTTGGGCAGATGCCCTATCGCGACTTTCCCCTTGTCCATGCGCCGTTCACGTTTCTGCTTCAGGCCGCCATCATCCGCCTCACCGGGCGCATTTTCTTTCACCACGTTCTGTATGCCGCCATTGTGGGCGGATTGGGTACGGTGCTCGCGTGGCGCATCGCGCTGCACACGCTGCGCGGCCGGATGGCTGCCGCGTGGACCGTTTCTCTTCTGCTGGCCGCGCCGCTCAGTGTGCTGGGCATCTACTGCATCCTGCCCCATCCCTCCTACGATTGCGATTGCGTCTTCTCGATCCTCTTCGCCATTCTGTTGTTGCAGCGATTGACGCCGGACGCTGCGGCAGTTTCTGCGTCGAACCCATCCAGGGCCTTTCTTCGCTCGTTTTTGGCGGGTGCGGCCGTTTGCCTGCCGCTCTTCTTCAAGCAGAACATCGGCTTGCCTCTGCTGCTGGTCACACTGGCCGCGATTGGGTTGCTGCTTGCAACAAGGATCTTTCGGCGCGGTGCAGCGGATACACCCGCAGCACCGACTTTGTTGCTCGTCCTTTGCGGTGCGATCACAACTTTGCTTGCCGCGGGGCTGCTGCTCCATTTCACGGCCGGGATCGGCAACTACATTCACTGGACGATTCAGTTTGCAGCGCAGCGACGTCTTCCTGGCATCAAGGACATGCTCGGCGTCTATGCCGATCCCACTCTGCTGTGGACGTT
>JAATFE010000454.1 GCA_015655365.1 Terriglobales bacterium | reverse complement strand
CCTGCATCTTGCGCCGCGCCACACGCGAAGGCAATGTCGGGGTGTAGAGAATCGAAGAAAGATCGATGCCCTTGGCCTTCCAATGCGCATCGGCAACGGAGGCATCCAATCGCTCCACGTGGCCCACCATCTCGTCGACCGTGCGGAAGCCCAGCTTGGCCATATGCTGGCGTACCTGCTCCGCGATAAAGAAGAATAGGTTCACCACATGCTCGGGCTGGCCGGCAAAGCGCGCGCGCAAAACCGGGTCCTGCGTCGCAATGCCCACGGCGCAGGTATTCAGATGGCACTTGCGCATCATGACGCAGCCCATGCTGATCAGCGGCATGGTGGCAAAGCCGAACTCTTCTGCGCCCAGCAGGGCGGCGATCACTACGTCGCGGCCGGTCTGCAGCTTGCCGTCGGTCTGCACCTTGATGCGGCTGCGCAGATCGTTCAGCAGCAGCACCTGCTGTGTCTCGGCCAGGCCCAGTTCCCAGGGCAGGCCAGTATGCTTGATGGAGCTGAGCGGCGAAGCGCCGGTGCCGCCGTTGTCGCCGGAGATCAGCACCACATCGGCATGAGCCTTGGAAACACCCGCTGCCACCGTGCCGACGCCCACTTCCGAAACCAGCTTGACGGCGATGCGCGCCTGCGGATTCACGTTCTTCAAGTCGTAAATCAGTTGCGCCAAATCTTCGATCGAATAAATGTCGTGGTGCGGCGGCGGAGAGATCAGGCCCACGCCAGGGATGGAGTGGCGCGTCTTCGCGATCTTCTCATCCACCTTATACCCAGGCAATTGGCCGCCCTCGCCGGGCTTTGCGCCCTGCGCCATCTTGATCTGCAACTCGTCCGCGTTCACCAGGTAGTTGGTGGTAACGCCGAAGCGTCCGCTAGCTACCTGCTTCACTGCGCTGCGCCGCAAATCGCCATTCGCATCGCGCGTGAAGCGGTCTTCGTCTTCGCCGCCCTCGCCCGTGTTCGACATGCCGCCGATGCGGTTCATGGCGATGGCCAGCGTCTCGTGCGCCTCTTTGCTGATCGACCCGTAGCTCATAGCGCCGGTCGTGAAGCGCTTGACGATCTCCTTGGCCGGCTCCACTTCTTCCAGCGGAATGGGGCTATCGGTATACTTCAGTTGCAGCAGGCCGCGCAGTGTACAAAGATGCCGGCTCTGTTCGTCCAGCAGATCGGTGTACTCCTGGAAGGTGGCCGGATTGTTCTGCCGCACCGCTTGTTGTAGTTTGCTGATGGTTAGCGGATTCAGCAGGTGATATTCGCCGCCGTCGCGATATTGATACTGTCCGCCCACCACCAACTCTGTCTCCGACTCGGTTAGCGGCTGGAAGGCGTACGCATGTTTGAGCAGAGCCTCGCGGGCCAGTACGTCCAACCCGATGCCCTCGATGCGCGAAGCGGTTCCGGAGAAGTATTTGTCCACCAAAGTGTGATTCAAACCCACGGCCTCGAACACCTGCGCGCCGCGATAGCTTTGCAGGGTGCTGATGCCCATCTTCGAGAAGGTCTTCAGCAGGCCCTTGTTGATAGCCTTGATAAAGTTCTTCTCCGCGTACTCGGCCGTGACGTTCTCCGGCAGCAGGTTGCGCCGCTTCAAATTGTGCAGCGTCTCAAACGCAAGATAAGGATTGATGGCGCTGGCGCCGTAGCCGATCAGTAGCGCAAAATGCATCACCTCACGTGGCTCGCCGCTCTCGATAATGATCGCCACCTGGGTGCGTGTTTTTTCCTGCACCAGGCGATTGTGCACCGCGGCCATGGCCAGCAGGCTGGGAATGGGTGCATAGGTTGGATCGATGCCCCGGTCCGAAAGAATCAGCAGCGTATATCCGGATTGCACTGCGTGTGCCGCCCTGGCGCTCAAATCCTGCAAGCTGTGCTTCAGGCCGGTTTCGCCGTCCGCGGCGCGGAACAGCGCCGGCAGCGTGGTCGCCAGCAGGTCGCCGGAAGAAACGCGGCGCAGCTTTTCCAGATCGCGGTTGGTCAAAATGGGATGCGGAATCTTGAGTGTGTGGCAGTTTTCCGGCGCTTCGTCCAGAATGTTCCGCTCGGTACCGATGTAGCTGATCAGCGACATCACCATCTCTTCCCGGATGGGATCGATGGGCGGATTGGTGACCTGTGCAAACAACTGCTTGAAGTAGCTGAACAGCGACTGGGGCCGGTCCGAAAGGCAGGCCAGCGGTACATCGGTGCCCATCGAGCCAATCGGTTCCGCGCCGGTTGCGCCCATCGGGGTCAGCAGCACCTTCAAATCCTCTTCGCTATAGCCGCATGCGCGTTGGCGGCGCAGCAGCGTTTCGGGATTCGAGGCAATCACGCGCGAGGGCTCCGGCAACTGGTCCAGCGTGACCTGCTGCTCCTTGAGCCATTCCGCGTAAGGCTGACGGCCCGACAATTCCTTCTTGATCTCGGCGTCGGAAACGATCCGCTT
>JAATFE010000038.1 GCA_015655365.1 Terriglobales bacterium | reverse complement strand
GTAAAAAAGGCATATCGACTGTAAGGAGAACGACATAATGGGGAATCCGAATACAGGCGCTCTGGCCGAAGAAGTCTCATCGCCGGGCATGCGGATGGGTCATGCGCGTTGGGCTATCTGCGCCATGCTCTTTGCCGCAACCACGATCAACTACATGGACCGGCAGGTTCTGGGCCTTCTTAAACCCACGCTCATGCAGAGCGTCGCCAATCATGGCATCGGCCTGACCGAAGAGACATTCGGAACCGTCGTCGCTTTCTTTACCCTCTTCTACGCGCTCGGCCAACTCTTCGCCGGGCGCTTTGTCGACAAGATCGGAACGCGCGTTGGCTACATGGTCATCATGGCCCTCTGGAGCGTTTCGGCCATGGGCCACGCCCTGGTCAACAACGTACTTCAGCTCGGCATCGCCCGCTCCTGCCTCGGAATCGGCGAGTCCGGCAACTTCCCGGCCGCCAACAAAACTGTCGCCGAGTGGTTCCCCCAAAAGGAACGCTCGCTGGCTTTTGGCATCTTCAACTGCGGCGCCAATGTTGGCGTCGTTCTGGCCACAGTCCTTGTGCCCTTGGTGACGTACCGCTTTGGCTGGCACGCCGCCTTCCTGGTCACCGGCTTTTTCTCGGCATCGTGGATCGTGGTTTGGTTCTTCAAGTATCAGAAGCCCACCGAACATCCGACGATCTCCGCAGGCGAACTTGCCTACATCAACCAGGACCCCCCGGAGAAGCCTGCTGCTTCCATGCCGTGGGTCAAATTGTTTGGCATCCCGCAGACATGGGCCTATTCCATTCCCAAGCTCCTCACCGATCCCATCTGGTGGTTCTATCTTTATTGGCTGCCCGGCTATTTCAGCGACAAATTCCATCTGAGCCTGGCGGGCCTTGGCCTGCCGATTCTGATCGTTTACAACGCCTCTGCCATCGGCAGCATCTACGGCGGCTATCTGCCCGCGTCCTTCATTCGCATGGGGCTTTCGGCAGAGCGTGCACGTTTGGCGGCCATGTTCCTTTGCGCCTGCCTCATCGTTCCCGTCTTCCTCATCAACTACCTCCATGCGGACGATTTCTCCAAGTGGGCTGCCATCGGGCTGCTTAGCTTGGCGGCTGCGGCGCACCAGGGCTGGTCGGCGAACCTTTTCACCACGGCGTCGGATATGTTCCCGCGCAGTGCTGTGGGCTCGGTTACCGGCATCGGCACCATGGCCGGAGCACTTGGCGGTTTCCTTTTTGCCAAATTGGCTGGTCACGTCTTGCAGATTTCGAACAGCTATTCGATTCTCTTCGTCATCGCCGCCAGCGTCTATCTCATCTCGCTTCTCATCAACGTTCTGCTCGCTCCTGGGCTGAAAAAGGTGGAATTCGCAGCATGAGTCTCTATTGCGCCATAGGAAGTGTCGATACCGATCTGTCAGCGCAGCAGTTGAAAGATCTGCTGACGGAAAGTCTGGCCAAGCTCGGCGAGCGCCATAAAGTACTCGCCGTTCCGCCCGATCAGACCCGCGAGCATTCCCATGCCGGCGAGCTGACCCGCTATGTGTGGCAGTACTATGGCGACCGGCTCAAGGCGGTACTTCCCGCCTTGGGCACTCACACCGCCATGCGCCCCGATCAGCTTGCACACATGTTCGGGGAGATTCCGGCGAATCTGTTCCGCGTCCACAACTGGCGTACCGACGTTGAAACCCTCGGCGAGGTTCCTTCGGAGTTCATTCGCGAACAGTCGGAAGGCAAGCTGAGCTATGCGTGGCCGGCCCAGGTCAACAAGCTCCTCTCGCAGGGCGGCTTCGACCTGATCCTCTCCGTCGGCCAGGTTGTGCCCCACGAAGTGATCGGCATGGCCAACTACAACAAGAACATCCTGGTGGGCACGGGTGGCCGCGAAGGCATCAACCGCAGCCACTACCTGGGCGCGGTTTACGGCATGGAGCGGATCATGGGCCGCGCCGTGAATCCCGTGCGCAACGTGCTCAATTACGCCTCCGACCATTTCCTGAAGCATCTGCCCATCGTCTATGTACAGACAGTGGTCGGGCGTCGTGACGACGGAGAACTGGCGGTGCGCGGCCTCTTCATCGGCGACGACGTGGAGTGCTTCAACCTGGCCGCAGCGCTGAGCCTCAAGGTCAACTTCGAAACCGTCAAAGAGCCCATCGAGAAGGCCGTCGTTTATCTCGACCCGCAGGAGTTCCACTCCACCTGGCTGGGCAACAAGGCCGTCTATCGCACCCGCATGGCGCTGGCCGACGGTGCCGAGCTGATCATCCTAGCCCCCGGCGTGAAGGAATTCGGCGAAGACAAGACCATCGACGGCTTGATCCGCAAATACGGCTACAAAGGCACTGCGGCCACGCTCAAAGCAGTGGAAACGCAGGCGGACATTGCCAACGATCTGAGCGCAGCCGCGCACTTGATCCACGGCTCGTCCGATGGCCGCTTTACAATCACTTGGTGCCCCGGCCACCTCACAAAACAAGAGGTAGAGGGCGTTGGATTCAACTACGGCAATCTGAACGAGATGCTCAAGCGCTACGATCCGGCAAAGCTCAGCCTCGGCATCAATCAGGTGGACGGCGAAGAAATCTTCTTCATCTCCAATCCGGGATTAGGGCTGTGGGCACACAGCAGCAGACTTTAAGTTGGGAGCAATCATGGCAAATCAAGGTTTGAAACTCAGCAAGTATTCCGTTGGAACCGGCGACCGGTTCGCACACCAGGCCAAGGCCCAGTTGCAGGCCTGCGTTCAGGCTCTCGCCGGCGGCATCGAAGTCGTTCCAGTGTGGAACAAGTCCAATCGCGAGCACACCATCATCGGCTCCGAGCCTCTCTCGGCGCGTCAAGCGGCCGACAACGCCGTCAAGGCGCTCGATTGGAAGCTTCCCTACTACTGCGATGCCGACCACATCAACATGAACACCGTCGGACGCTTCCTCGGTTCCTGCGACTTCTACACGCTCGACGTGGCCGACTATATCGGTCAACCCGCGGCTGCCGCAGACATCGAGAAGTTCGTGGCGCGCCATCCGGAACTGCTTGGGCGCATTCAGCTCAAGGGAACCAGCGAAACTTTTGAAATCACCACAGACAGCCTGCGCCAGACCGCCCAGAAGTATCTGACCGCCGTGAAGAAGGCCGGCGAGGTCTACCGTACCATTCTGGCCGCCAAGGGCGAAGGCAACTTCATCCCCGAAGTTTCGATGGACGAAACCGACAGCGCGCAAAGCCCCGTCGAGCTGCTCCTCATTCTGGCTGCCATCGCCGATGAGGGCATCCCGGTGCAGACCATTGCGCCCAAGTTCAGCGGCCGCTTCAACAAGGGCGTCGACTACATCGGCGACGTGGCCCAGTTCGCGCGCGAGTTCGAGTTGGACATTGCGGCCATTGCCTATGCGGTGGAGCACTTTGGCCTGCCGGAAAACCTCAAGCTGAGCGTGCACTCGGGCAGCGACAAGTTTTCCATCTATCCCGCCATTCACGCCGCCATGAAAAAGTTCAACGCAGGCGTGCACCTGAAGACCGCGGGAACCACATGGCTGGAAGAGTTGATCGGACTGGCCGAAGCCGGCGGCGACGGACTGGCCCTGGCCAAGGAGATTTATGCCGAGGCCTTTGCGCACCGCGAAGAACTTTGCGCCCCTTACGCCACGGTCATCGACATCGACCCCGCCAAGCTGCCATCTCCCGACGAGGTTCGCGGTTGGTCGTCCGACCAGTACACCTCTGCTCTGCGCCATGTGCGCGGTGCGGCAGCCTACAACAGCAGTCTGCGCCAGTTGCTGCACGTCGGATTCAAGGTTGCGGCCAAGATGGGAAGCCGCTATCTCGATCTTCTCGAAGCCAATGAAGCGGTGATCGCGAAGAACGTGACGGAGAACCTCTACCTTCGCCACATCGCACCGGTTTTCCTGGGTCGTAGTTCCTAGTCACGATGACTATGCGTGGCAGCGCCATGCACGTCTGCCCATATCAGGAACGGAGAAATCATGAGTACGCAGATTCTGAGTCTCGAAGGCAAAGTTGCTGTTGTTTCAGGTGGAACCTCTGGTATTGGGCGCGCACTGAGTCTCGGCCTTGCCGAGGCCGGTGCCGACGTTGTGGCTTCGGCCCGCCGCCAGCAGCAGGTGGATGAAACCGCAGCGGAAATCGAAGCGCTCGGCCGCAAAACGTTGCGCATCGCTTCCGACGTATGCGACCGCGCCTCACTTGAGCATTTGCTGGCCGCCACAATCGAGAAATTCAGCAAGGTCGACATCCTTATCAACTGCGCCGGAAAGATCAAGCGCACACCCACCGTCAACGTGCCCGAAGAAGAGTGGACCGACATTATCGACACCAACCTGACGGGCACCCTGCGCGCCTGCCAGATCTTCGGCAAGGTGATGCTGGAGCGCGGCTACGGCCGCATCATCAACATTTCCTCGTTGAATGCCTTCGTCGCTCTCAGTGAAGTGGCCGCCTACGCGGCCAGCAAGGCCGCTGTTGCTTCGCTCACCCGCTCGCTTGCCGTGGAGTGGTCGAAGAAGGGCGTGACGGTCAACGCCATCGCTCCCGGCGTCTTTCGCACGGCTCTGAATGCCGACCTGCTCGACAAGACCCCGCGCGGCCAGGAACTGCTGATGCGCACGCCCATGGGCCGCTTCGGCAAGACCGAAGAGCTGATCGGCGCAGCAATCTACCTGGCTTCCGATGCCGCATCTTTCGTCACCGGGCACAGCCTAGTGGTCGACGGCGGCTTCCTGGCCAGCGGCGTCAACCAGTAGATCCCGCCGAGAGTTATCGCCAATTCATTTTGGCCAAAACAAAAGAGGCTGCGCCAACCGGCGCAGCCTCTTTTGTTGCTCATCAAGCAGTTATTTCAGTGTGACCTTCGCTCCCACCAGTTTGGTGATCGCCTCGCCCTCGACGGCGTTCACCACGACATTCGTACCGGTGACATCGGCGTAACTGACGGTCATTCCGTGCTGCGCGCCGATCTTCACATTATGCAGAACCACACCGAGAATGGGCGACTCCGGCAGGCCCACGATCACAGCTGCCACATTGCTTCCCGTCGCTGTCAGACTCTCGATGGCGATGTCGTGAAAGTGCGGAGTGAGCCGCGTAACCGGCTGTGCCGCTTCTTCATCCGGCGGAAGGACCTTCGGATAGTACTCGCTGATAATCAGCGCGTTCTTCACATCCTTCATGTCGATGTCGCGGAAGACAAAATGGCCCACATCGTTGCCGCGATCGCGATTCGCCTTCACGCGAATGCCGTTGTCCGTGCCTTCGAAGTGAATCCGCTCGGCGCGGATGTTTTGCGCTCCACCGGCAATCTCGCTGCCGATCGAGAGTCCGTGTCCATGCAGAAACGTGCAATCGGTAATGGTAATGTCGCGGCTCGGATCGTCCGGCCCCGGCGAATTGATCGGTCCCGACTTGATGGCAATATCGTCATCGCCCACGTCCGCCAGCACATGATCGATAACCACATGCGACGACGAGAAAGGATCGACGGCGTCGGTGTTCGGCGAATGCGCCGGCGCAAGAACCTTGATATTCCGAATCACCACATCGTCCGAATAGTACGGAACCAATTGCCACATCGGCGAATTCTGGATTGTGACGCCTTCTACCCGTACATGCTTGCAGTGGTCGAAGATGATCAGCTTCGGACGCGGATGACCGGTGCCGAGAATGCCGGCATCCCTGATGCTGCGCGCCATCTGCCACCAGCTTTCGCCATTGCCGTCGATAACTCCTTCGCCTTCAATGGCAACGTTCGATGCATTGACGGCGCTCACCAGCGGTTGCAGGTCGGGTAGATGAAACATCGTCATGGGAGGGTAGTCGGCGTGGTCCGGGGAGCCAAAGAGGGTGGCACCCTTATCCAACTGCAACGTGGTGTTGCTCTTGAGCACGATGGGCGCGCTGAGATAGGTTCCGGCGCTCAGTTGAATCGTGCCGCCGCCCTGTTGCGCACACACATCGATAGCTTTCTGAATCGCAATCGTATCCTTGGCCACGCCGTCGCCTTTGGCGCCGTAAGTGTGGGGATTGCAAGGTTTGGATGAATCCAACGCCATCGCGGGAAGGGCCGCAAGGGCGGCCGTTGCCACCAGCAAAACCAGAGACTGTTTGAAGTACAAATTCCGTCGAATCACCTGAACTCCTCACATGCAAGTGCTTTGCATTCCACACAATCATACGCCCGAAAAGGGACAGTGGTCATACCACTGAACGCGCTCGTTTTTGTCCTTTTGAAACCAGACAAAAATCGCGTCAAACGGCCATTTAAGGTGCTTAATTGTGTCTTCTTGGCGCAGTTTGGCGCGCTAATTCCGGC
>JAATFE010000464.1 GCA_015655365.1 Terriglobales bacterium | reverse complement strand
GCACAGCTTGCGAACCCCTTCCGCCAGGATCGTCCCGCCGACGTGGCCGGAATTCCCGACGTGCTGGTCGAGGAGATTCAATCGCCCGCATCGCCGGACCGGTCCATCGTTGTTGTCGAGCTCAAGCAGGATTCCGCTGCGAATCGGTTTGCCGATGTCTTTCTGGATCGATCGCAAACCGACGACATCGCGGGCGCGGTGAGCCTGCTGCACAACGGCAAATTCGATTCCTACGCTATGGGCGGCGCAACCTATCGCATTGGCGACATCTCCTGGTACGCCGTCATGCGCCTCTGGCTAGGCAAGCATTTTCTTCTGCTGCTGTTTGTCTTCAGCGGACTCACTTTTGTCGTGGCCTGGTGGATCTACGGTTATCTGGCTCGCCGAGCCCGCGACCGCGTGAAACTGGCAAGAATGGCCGAATTTAATTGAACTGAGTTGGCGGAAGCATGAGCGGTCTTACATCCTGCCAAGAACATCCGGTGAGAGGTATTGCCGGCGTGTCAGGGCACGACTTCAGTCGTGCCGTAAGGCTGCACCGTCACGGAGGGAACAGGGGACTTCAGTCCTCTGAAAGAGAGCAGATTTGCTGGGCCTTTAGGTCCGGGTTCCTGCAAAAGCACCTACTCCGGCGTCACCAGATGGTGGGCAATGGAGAACAAAGCCAGCTCCAGGCGCGTCGATACGCCGGTCTTGTCGAAGATATTCGACAGGTGCCGCTTCACGGTTTCTTCGCTTAGGCTGAACTGCTTGGCGATGTCGCGGTTGCTGCACCCTTCCACGATGCAGCCCACCACTTCCAGTTCGCGCGGCGTCAGGCCATAAGTCTTGTGTTGCGGCACGGCCGCCTGTTGCATCAGGTCGTGGAGCGCCGAAACCAGGTTGCCCACGCGCTTGCCGCCAATCCAGTAATCGCCTCCGGCAACGGTGCGGATCGCAGTCTGCAAGTGCCCGGCCAGTGCGTCTTTCAGCACAATCCCCCGCGCCCCAATCTGCAACGCCTCAATGATCTGTTGAGTAGTAATTGTGGAGGTTAGGAGGAGGATTTTTACGGTGGGTGTGCCGTTCATGATGGCGCGCATAGCCTCAAGACCGGGCAAACGGGGCATTTGCAAATCAAGCAACAAGATGTCCGGTTCCAACTCCAGGGTCTGGGTGATGGCCTCGTCGCCGTCGGAGGCGTCGCCGATCACATTGAAGCCCCCCACTTCGGAGAGCATGTTGCGCACACCGATGCGGACCACCGGATGGTCGTCCGCGATAACGATTCGAATGGGCCGTTCCACTTGAGCGACTACCCCCAATGGTTTGTATTGTTTATGCCGGAAATCCTGCCTCCAGAATACGCTCCAGGCTGGTTTTGGCGGCGTGCAAATCGCGGACCAGGGCGGCGGCGTTATCCAGTTGGTCACCCCCGGCTTCCAGTTGTGCGGCTTCGATCAGTGCGCCCAACCGGGCTGCCTGGTGCGCGCCGGCCATGGCGCAGCCGCCTTTGACGGCGTGGCCCAGGCGGCGGAACTCGACGGCATCGCGCTTGGCCAGGGCGGCATCGAGCGCGCTGAGACGCTTGGCGAGATCCGCGACGATGGCGGCGTAAATCTCCTGCACCTTGGCTTCGGACATCACTTCGCGAAGCTTGGCCAGGGTTTTGGCATCGACCACCGGCTCGTGCGGGTCGAGGGCCGAAGGAGCGGCGGGAGCAGACTGTGCCTGACGCTCTGCCAAAAGCTTGTGCAACTCTTCGGATCCAAAGGGCTTCAGCAGAAATCCATCGGCCGCTGCGGCCACTTCTTCGGGCGTCAGGCTGGCGCTGATGGCGAAAATGGTGCCCTCGTAGCAGGTGCGCAACTGCGCAATCAGTTCGGCTCCGCTGAGGCCCGGCATCTGCGCGTCCATCAGAATCACGTCCGGAACGCACTCGCCGGCGGCCAGCAAGGCAAGGGCCGCCGCGCCATCCTCCGCGGTGTGGAGGGTGAAGCCATTCATGGTGAGCACCGTAGCCATGACCTCGCGGCTGACCAGGTCGTCGTCGATCAGCAGCACGGTGGAAAGTTCTCGATGAGGGCCGAAATCAAGCATGGCATTAGTGTGCCACTTTGAGGAACGGTTAGCGAGTCGAGTGGCGGCAAGTCAGCAAGTTAGCAGGTCAGCGAGTCAGCGGACGGAAGTGGGGGTGACTCATCGGTAAACTTGGCGCACAGATCGCGGAGAAAAATGTCGGCCTGGAAGTGGAGGAATTCCTGCGAAGGAATGGAGCGATTTTGATGGGTTGGAGGCCTATGCTTATTCGCGAAGAGCAGGTGCGTAGGTCGAGAAAAAAGTAGAAATAAGCTGTTCTATGATACTTAAAAGTGTTTTTTTGGTCGATTTTGGCGTCAATAAGCCTCGCTAAATGGCTCGAAGACGGTAGAGATGGACAGCGCTTCGTGGTCTCCCACCCTTCCGCAATGAGACTGCGGAAGGATGGGGCCCTGGCCTTTGATCGCGGCCAAAGCCACCTTCGCTTTGAAGGCCGCTGTGTGGTTTCGGCGTGGACGTCTGGTCATCTGCTCTCCTCATCCCAGCCATTCTAGGCTGCGGGCGAACAGAACCTCCACTTAACTCCCTGTCCGAATTTCCTGAGCCGGCCCTCATCTCGTGCAATCATATCGGGGTTTGCAGTCAATAACGCAATTAGACTGACTCGATGGGATGAAAGCAAAATAGACCAATGGGCAGTTTTTACCGGGCGAACCCGGCAGATAGTGCCGACTATGCCTGCTGCTTCAGTAAGCTCCAACTGCTCTAAATGGCCACAGATGTTCCATGAAGAAAACCAAAGGCGGCAGTCGCCCATGCACCTAACATATTACTTCGGTATTAGATAGAACAGCACGATCACCTCTTTTATGCCTTATCTGGTAAATACCTGTCCAACACTGTGGCACCTAAATTGCTACATATTTGGCAGTCCGT
>JAATFE010000457.1 GCA_015655365.1 Terriglobales bacterium | reverse complement strand
GGCGGCCGCATGCGCGAACTCATCGTCCCCGAAACCCGCCAGCACGAGAATGCGTTGCTCGAAAAGGCCGTGGATCAGCCGGGTGGCGTCACTATCGAGACGGTGCGCATGAACAAGGCCGGCGAACTGGTCGACGTCTGCATGTTGATTGGTCCCCTCATCGTCGAAGGCAAAAAGGTGGGCCGCGTCTACACCTACCGCGAAATCGGCGAGCGCAAGCAGATGGAGGCCCAGCTTCAGCACGATGCCATGCACGACGTGCTCACCGGCCTGCCCAATCGTGCCCTCTTTCTCGACCGCGTCAATTTGGCGCTCACTCGCTTGGTCCGTCGTCGCGACCAAAGCTGCGGCGTGCTCTTTCTCGATCTCGACCGCTTCAAGGAGATCAACGACTCTCTCGGCCACGCCGCGGGAGACGTGCTCCTGGTCGCAGTCTCCGAACGCCTGCGCGCCGTGCTCCGTCCCCACGACTCGGCGGCCCGCCTCGGCGGCGATGAGTTCGCCGTCCTCGTGGAAAACATCCTCTCCGTCGCCGACCTCGGCATCGTTGCCCAGCGTGTCTTGGCGGAACTGGAACGGCCGTTCGACATCTTCGGCCACTCCGTCCACGCCGGCGTCAGCATCGGTGCCGCCATGGCTGGTCCTGAGCACACGGCCTCCGAGTTGCTCATTCGCGATGCCGACCTCGCCATGTATCGCGCCAAGCAGCAAGGCGGCGGACACTTCGAGCTCTTCGACAAGAACATGGAAGTCCACGTCAACACCCAGCAGGAGCGCGAACGCGAGCTGCGCCATGTGTTGGATCAGCGCCAATTCGAGCTATGGTATCAGCCCATCTACCGCTTGCAG
Source organism: Terriglobales bacterium (assembly GCA_015655365.1). Lineage (GTDB taxonomy): Bacteria > Acidobacteriota > Terriglobia > Terriglobales > Acidobacteriaceae > Telmatobacter. Next base: position 2,401 of record JAATFE010000457.1, on the reverse strand, counting down.
ACCGGCAAGCTCGAGGGCTTCGAGTCCCTCCTGCGCTGGCGTAAAGCCGATGGTTCGGTCGACAGCTTCCGCGACCTGCTCTCCGTCGCAGAAGACACCGGCCTCTCCATCACCATCGGCCGCGACACGGTCGACACAGCCTGCCGTCAGTTGCGCAACTGGACCGGCATCCTGCCCGAAAACGAGCTTAGCCTTACCATCAATGTCTCTCACCGCCAGTTCTATCACCCGGACATGGTGGCCCAGTTGCACGCGGTGCTTGCTGCCACCGGCGTCAATCCCACGCGTTTGTTATTTGAGGTGTCTGAGTCCACCCTCAACGAGAACCCCGATGCCGCTGTGGCGATTCTCCAGCGCATGGTGGACAACGGTGTGCGTATCGCGGTCGATAACTTCGGCTCCAGCCTTGCTCCCCTCAACCACCTCGTGCGCCTGCCCATTGACGTCATCAAGTTGACTCCCAAGCTGACTGCGGCTTCTACTTCCACTGGCCGTCACCGGACAATTCTCGAGTCTCTGATTCACCTGGGCCACTCGCTCGGCATTCAAGTTGTCGCGCAGGGAATCGAGACCACGGAACAACTCGAAGCGTTGCGTCGCATGGGTTGCGAACTGGGCCAGGGCCACCTGCTTTCGTACGCGCTGGACCCCGCCCGAGCGTTCAAACTTGCGGAACGCGGTTCCTGCTCGCTCGCGCAGAAAGTTCCAGTTGACTTTTCGGTCGGCCAGCAGTCACACTAACACGACCGGAGACCCCCCAGTCCCCGGATTGCCATTCGCAGCCTGCTGTAGTTGCACAACAGAGCCGACCGGGTTCCATAAGGTGGGTTCTGCCACATCTCAACCCAGTGGAGGGAAAGATGTCAGCTGACCTGCAGTTTCTGGAAGAATGGATTCCCGAAAGTATGGACCCAGGAACGATTTTCGTACTGGAAAACCAGGCCAAGCTGGGTTCTGCGCCGACCCCGTTCGTGGCAGTCATGTCTTGCCCCCGTTGTGGAACCATGGGCCTGATCACGCGCCTCCAACTGTACGGTGGCGAGCCGATGATTTGCAGCAGCGAGGTTTGTTCGGCCGAGTACCGGCTAGACGGCGAAATCATCTGCTATCGCAGAGCGCAATAGGACCTGTCGTTTTGAGGAAGATAGTTCCGGCCGTTGCGCGAGTCAAAGGCACGCCAGCCCAGTGGTTCGCCGCGGATTGGGTAGTGCGGGTGATCTTCGGTGGCCTCAGGTTTGCCGGCTCAGGTAACATAGGGCATATCGGCAATACGTGAGGAGCCCGGATGGCGAAACTGGCAGACGCAGCGGACTTAAAATCCGCAGACCGCAAGGTCGTGGGGGTTCAATTCCCCCTCCGGGCACCAGAAAATAAAAGAGTTAAACGGAAATTGCCTCTCGAAAATCGAGAGGCAATTTCCGTTTGGTGGCTGTTCTGATGGCTGTTGGCTTTTACAGAGAGACATGCTGGCTGTTTTGGCTTCGTGCTGTGTTCTTGAGAGCCCAATCATATTTCCCTGATTTTACTTACAGCTTTGCTTTTGTGAGGCGGCGCAGAAAGCTATCCTTGGCAGCATGTGCTTTGCGAAGCTCTTCCATTGTCAAGAGGAATTCATCTTCACCTCCCTGACGGACAGCCAAATCATGCAAGTCGGTTAGCAGTATCACAGCCCGGTCGTAACCATTTGGCTGCCGCTTCTGAATGTATGCATCCACCTGTTTCCAGACCGCCTTTTCACGCTTTGCCAGTTGGTCCAGGAAGAGTGCCCGGTCTGCTTCTTCCTTTGCCTTCTTCTGCGCCGTCTCCGCTTCTCGCTGCGCATTCAGTTTCCGCATACGTTCCTCGGCGTGGGCATGGGATGCTGTCAGGAGATCGGCGATCGAACGCCGCTCTGCTGTGCCGTGATCTGAGACAGAGTCGTTCTCATGCTCGAAACGGCGTAGCAGTTCGATCCTCCACCGTTCATCTGGCTCCGATAGCGCGTTCACGAGCAGGCCATCTTTCTCTTTTTCGGTCAGGCCTCGAATCCAGGTCGTGAGATCCTTGCGCGATGGTCCTGCCTTTGACGGCTCTGAAGCAGAGGCAGCAACTTCGACGAGGTCCTCATCGATTCCGAGAAACTCGATCAACGAATCGTACGGCGCTGAAAGTTCGCGCAGGCCAGCAGGCACGGGAGGCTCCAACACTTCGTCGGGGAATTCCCCGTTTTGCACGCAGAAAAGCCATCCGAGGTAGAAACAGCGGAAGTCGCGGCGAAGCAGATCGGCACGCAAAGAAATCAACGATCCCATCCAGCCTGTCCCGTCATCCCAATCGTCGTCCCGCTCCACTTCGCTTTCAAAGGAAAGCGTCACGAATTTTCCAGAACTGCGCACCTGCGCGGACTTCCCTGGGAGCATTG
>JAATFE010000236.1 GCA_015655365.1 Terriglobales bacterium | reverse complement strand
TTCAAGCGCAGCCGCCACATGCAGCAGATCTGCCGTGCGGGTGCCGAGCTTCGGGGTCAACTGGCGAGAGAGCAGAAGTGCCCGTTCGAAAGCGGATTCAGGCAAGGCGCGCAATTGGAACACGCCGGAACTCAGATCGTTAGCGAAGTCGCGCCACGAGGATTCGGCCTGGCGGCTTGAGATTTCCTTCCGGAAGACGCGCAATCCCACCGCATTGACTGCTTCCAACTGGCACAACGTCGAGATCAGGAGCGGCTCCTGGGCTGCGTGCATGAGTTCGGCTGCGGCTGCCGAGTTGGCGTCAGGGCAGTAAAGCGAGGCCACAACGCTGGTGTCGAGGTAGATCAATAGCGGTCCCGATCCGAGCGCACAATCTCCGCGCCGCTGACCTTGAGACTATCGGCGCCAAAAGTGGTCCGAAGCCGCCCGAGAAAATCGGGCAGCGGCACCGAAGGGGCGGGTTCCGGCACCAGCCGGGCAATCACCAGACGGCGCTTGGTGATGCGAACCTCTTCACCTTCGCGCAGAAGACGTTCGACCCGCTTGAAGTCGTAGCGGAGGTCGCGAACCGAGACGGTTTTCATGTGTCACATATTAGCATCACATTGAGTTGGATCTCCCGTGAATCTGCTCCGAAGAGTTTTATCGCTTTTTCTTCGCCTATCCGGGCGATTTGGTATATGCTGACATCGCAACGTGGAGGTTGCTGCATGGATTTCCAAAAAGAATTGATTGACGAGTACGACCGCGAAGTTGCTAAGACACGCAAGATGCTGGATGCGATCCCGGCCGACGTGGATTTTGCTTATAAGCCTCATCCCAGGTCGACGTCTCTGGGCCGTTTGGTAGGACACATCGCCGAGACGGCGGGCCAATGGGCTACCGGAACGCTGCTTCAGGATAAGGTCGAGTTTGCGGCCGACCACAAGTTCGAGCCGTACGTCCCCGCGTCGAAGGATGCGTTACTGAAGCGCTTCGACAAGGAAGTGGCCGAGACCAACACCGCCTTGGCCGGTTTTTCGCCCGCAAAGTGGGACGAGAACTGGAAATTTGCCGTCGGCGGCCATGCCTGGATCGACGACTCAAGGTACCGGGTCTGGCGTAACTGGGTGATCAACCACATGGTGCATCACCGCGCCCAGTTGGGCGTCTACCTGCGCTTGCTCGACAAACCGATTCCGGGAACCTACGGGCCTTCTGCCGACGAAAAGTGAAGGAAGGAGGGAACAGGGAGTAGAGGAGAGCAGAGTTGCGACATGGTTTTTTGTTTCGGGTACTGCTTTTTGATCTCTGATCTCTGTTCCCTGGTCTCTGTCTTTCTACTCCCTACTCCCTGCTTCCTGTTCCCTCGCCCCTATGCATTACCCTTATTCCATGTCCTTCTTTTTTCCGAAAATCTATCCCATTCTGGATTCGTCGATTATTCCTGCCACGGGACGTGCCGAGTTTTTGCGCCGGTTGGGCGGTTCGCTGGCCGAGGCTGGCGTAACGCTGCTTGAGTATCGGAATAAGCCCGGCGCCGTGGCCGAATTGCTGGCCGATGCAGCGGTGCTGCGCGCAGCCATGCCGGCCGGGCAGGTAAAGCTGATTCTCGACGACCGGGCCGATCTGGTGGAGCAGGTTGGTTTCGACGGCGTGCATGTAGATACTAACGACGTTACGCCCGCCGAAGCCCGGCGCATGCTTGGTCCCGACCGCATTATCGGCACCTTTGGCGGCGGCGCGGCGTTGGTTCCCGGCGTGCTGCAAACTCCTGCGAATTATTTCTCCATCGGCATCGTTTTTCCCACACGGACCAAGCTGGTTACGTCGGCTCCCATTGGCATCGAGGGCGTGCGCCGTTTGCGCGAATTGGCAGGTCCTGAGCCGGTGCTGGTGGCGATTGGCGGCATTACGCTGGCGACGGCGCCCGATGCGATTGCTGCCGGTGCTTCCTTGGTGGCGATTGCCGGAGCGCTCTTCCGGCAGCCGGACCCTGCGGTTGAGTTCAAGAAATGGAAGGCCCTGCTGGGCTAAGTTGACCGCGTGGCGGCAAAGCGCAAAGACGAAAAGCAGGTCCACTTCGGCTTCGCTCAGTGCAGGCTTTCGACTTCCCGTTCGCTACGCTCAGGGTTGCTCCTGATGACCGGGCAGGTTGAGGATTTCCCACCCTTGGCGCGAAAACGAAAACGCGCCAAGGATGGGGTACCCCACTTCTGTGCGACTTCAGGCACGGGGTTCATCGGTGCCACAACTCGCCGCAGATGCTTTCGTCAAGCGCAAGACATTCCTATAGAATTCGCGTAATACATTTGCAAATGGCAACCTCCAATTCGAACTCTCCTCGGGAGACTGCCGGCTCTGTCGATGGCGCAGGCAATGCGCCCAAACTGGAGCAGAGCCTCGGCCTATTCAGCTCGACGGCGCTGGTGATCGGGTCCATGATCGGCTCCGGCATCTTTATCGTCGACGCCGACATTGCCCGGGGCACTAACTCTCCTGCGCTCTATTTGGGCGCGTGGGTGGTCACAGCCATCCTCACCATGATCGGCGCGCTCAGCTACGGCGAGTTGGCGGCCATGATGCCCAAGGCGGGCGGGCAGTACGTTTACCTGCGCGAGGCGTTGGGGCCGCTGTGGGGATTTCTCTACGGCTGGACGCTTTTCCTGGTGATTCAGACCGGCACCATCGCCGCCGTCTGCGTGGCCTTTGGCAAGTTTCTCGGGGTGTTTTTTTCGGCTGTCTCGACGACA
>JAATFE010000051.1 GCA_015655365.1 Terriglobales bacterium | reverse complement strand
GGAGGAGCTTATCGGCATTGGTGGTGAGCGGCCCGATGACAACTCCGGAATTGGCGCCTAACAGGGAAATATCTGCCACTAGATCACCTCCAGATCGGCCTGCAGTCCACCTGCCGCCTTGATTGCCTGCAAAATCGAGATAACGTCGTGGGAAGTCGCGCCAATGGCATGGAGCCCCTTGATCAACTCGTCGACGTTCGCTCCCTCTTCCAATTGAATCGACTGCGCTGGCGCATCGCCCACCGTCACCTTTGTTTCCGTGACCGTCTCCGGCTTGCCATTCGTGAGTGGCGCAGGCTGCACCACCATGTGCGTAGTTTGCACGTCAATGGTCAAACTGCCGTGGATCACAGAAACGGGCGAGAGGCGCACGTCGCCTCCCATCACGATGGTGCCGGTGCGCTCGTTGACGACCACCTTGGCGGGAGAGCGAAATGCGATGGAAAGGTTTTGCACGCGAGAGATAAGTGTCGGTACAGAAGTAACGCCGCTAGCGGCTACATCGACATCCACGCGGCGACTGTCGAGCGCATTGGCGATGATTTTTCCAAATTCCTTGTTGATTGCGTCTGCAACGTCGCGCGCCGCGGTGAAATCGGGATTCTGTAGTAACAACGAAACGGTGCGGAAGTGACTCAGGTCGACAGCCGCATCCCGTTCAACAGTCGCGCCTTCGGCAATTCTGCCGACCGTTGGATGATTAACGCTTCTGGAGTTGCCTCCCACGCCTTCGGAGTAGCCGCCGATGGCCATTGGCCCTTGCGCTTCAGCGTAGATCTGTCCATTGGTTGCGCGAAGAGCCGTCAGCAACAGCACGCCTCCCACGATGCTTTTGGCATCGCCCACCGCCGATACCGTAACGTCGAGCTTCATTCCTGGCCGGGCAAACGCGGGTAATGTCGCGGTCACAAAGACGGCGGCAACATCCTTCACCACGACAATGCCGGGCGAGATCTGCACCCCCATGCGTTGCAGTGAATTCGCCAGTGTTTGTACGGTAAAGTACGTCTGTTGCGTATCGCCTGTGCGGTTCAGGCCGATGACTAGGCCGTAGCCGACCAGTTGATTGTCGCGCACCCCTTCAATCTGCGTAACGTCGCGCAGCAGGACCTTACGGTCCACTTCAGACCCGAATAGCGGCAGCGCGGTGAAGCACAACATTGCAGCAATCAGGATCAGCCGTCCCGACCAGTGGGGGCGTTCTTGCACTTCGATTTTGCGCGCCGCGCCGATCAGAAGTTCAATAGCCATTGGACCGCCCTGGTGATTGGATTCAGCGGACGCACACCGTCCGCAATGACTCCCTTACCCTTCATTTCGATTTCGAGATTACTGAGAGACGCGGAGCCCACAATGTTATTGGGGCCAATGTCGCCCGGTCGAACCATGCCGCGCACGATGATGTTCTCGTGCTGGTTGTTCATGAAAACCTTGCGCTCCGCTTCGACCGCGAGATTGCCGTTGGGAAGCACCGCGATCACCTGTCCTGTAAGATTGGTGGTGAATGTGGTATTCGATGCGGTCGATCCCTGTCCCTTGAGCACCGACGTGGAGTTGCCAGCCGCCAGAGGATTGGTCGCTGCCGGTGCGCGGCCCATGATGCCGGTGAGGGCTGAGCTGCTGTTGAATGAGCGCTCACTGTCCACCGTGCCAGACTGCGCCGCGGTTGTCTGCACTGAAACTTGGATGGTGATGGTGTCGTTGAGATGGTGAGCCTTGTAATCGGCAGAGAAATCGCCGAAAGAATCTTCGGGTGACCACAGACTGCCCATAGTGCGCTGCTCGCCTGCCGGAACATACTGCTCCTGCAGGCGAGCGATGTACTCTGCGCGCAGGTGCTCGGACGATTTTGCCTTATCCTTCTTGACGGCCTCGCCAAGCACAAAAGTAGAACAGAGCGCGAGCAATGCGAAAGCTGCGGTTTGTCTGACGGCTAACCGATTCAACCGCATTTTAATAGCTCCTCTTCAACAGGTTTGCACTGACTACTTCGGCAAGATAGATCTGCTTGTGGTCCGGACTCGCGACGTGAATCTTCTTACCGGCACTTCCGCTTTCAAGACTGACAACTGCAACCCGGATATGAGAACGGTCATCGTCCATCACCATGGTCGCGTGCGTGCCTACGTGCATTGTGACGGCGGCATTCGATTTCGCCATCGCGTTATTTGCGCCTGAAGAAATTCCGAGCGCGCTGGAGACGGAGACATCCGTTCCCTCCGGCCAGTTGACAACGGCATAAAAAGGCAAGCAGGTTCCGGGTTGATGGCAGACCAGCTTGACCAGGGAACGGGTATCTGGATGACGAACGCCCACGCGGCCGGCAAATGGCTCAACCGACAGGATGTCGAGAGTCGGAGAGGGCTGCGTGGCAACCACCTGCGCAAGCAAAGACACCTGCTC
>JAATFE010000049.1 GCA_015655365.1 Terriglobales bacterium | reverse complement strand
AGTCCGCTCGGCAAGGTAGGCACGCAAGGCATGGGCCGCCGCGTCGCCCAATGGCACGTAACGCTGCTTGCTCCCTTTGCCCTTCACCAGAACAGCTTCGTTGGCCCAGTGAATGTCTTCGAGATTCAGCCCGGTCAGCTCCGCATTGCGGATGCCGCAGCCGTAGAGCATTTCGAGGATGGCCTTGTCGCGCGCCGGCCAACTGGCGGCATCTTCGCCCACCGAATCGACCACGCGGTTCATCTGCTCGATGGAAGGCACGCGGGGCAGGTGCTTGGGCAGGCGCGGCGTAGCGACCAGCGAGGCCGCATTCTGCTCGATGTAGCCGGCGCGCGCCACCCACTTAAACCAGCCGCGAATGGCGGCCAGCGCCCGCGCCGCAGAAGCCTTGGAGAGCCCGCGATCGTAAAGCGTGCCCAGGTAAGCGCGAATGTGGGTGTGCTCGATGCGGTCGACGGTTTGATCGTCACCGTAGGCTGAGGCGATATAGGCCGCAAATCCGTGCAGTTCGCGCCGATAGGCGCGCAAGGTGTGAGCCGATGCGCCGCGCTCGTTGGCCAACATGCGCAGATAGTCGTCGGCCAAAATAGCAATTGAAGGAGCGGCTGCGGGAACGGTCGATGCGCTCATGCCGTCTCCTCAGTCGCTTTGGGGCTCGCTTTGCTGCCTGGGACCAGATGCAGACCGCCGCGCGGTGGCGGCGTGGTTGCGGGAAACTCGTCCTCGCGCTGCTTGCCGCGGGGGTGGAACTGGCGATGCACGGCCTTCAACCGGCCCAGGGCCAGGTGAGTGTAGACCTGCGTGGTGGAGATGTCGGCGTGGCCCAGGAGAAGCTGGACGCTACGCAGGTCGGCGCCGTGCTCGACCATGTGGGTGGCGCAACTATGGCGCAGGCGGTGCGGGCTGGCGTCCTGGTTCGCCATTTTGACGAGATGCCAGATCCATTGGCGGGTGAGCGGCATGCCGCGCAGAGAAAGAAACAGGCAGGTAGCATCCTGCCGGGCACCGTCGGACTTGCGCACCGAACTAATGCGCGCCAAGTGCGGCCGACCTTCGCGCAGATACGTTTCCAGCGTTTCGAGGGCCGTGCGGCCGAGAGGCACGATGCGTTCCTTATCGCCTTTGCCGCGCACCAGCACGCGGCCCAAGTCGAGCGCCAAGTCGGAGGTGGCAAGGCCCGTCACTTCGGAGACGCGCAAGCCGCCGGCATAGAGAAGCTCCAGGATCGCGGAGTCGCGCAAGGCGGTGGCTTGCGCCTGGGGGTGAGAGGCTGCCATACCGGCGCGCTCCAGCATTTCCACCACCTCCGGCTCGGCCAGGGATTTGGGGAGCACCTTCCAGGCTTTGGGAGATTCGATGTTGATGGTGGGGTCGTGATGGATGCGGCGGTCGAGCAGCAGCCACTTGTAGAAGCCGCGCAGACAGCTCAGCTTGCGCGCCGAAGAGCGCGAGTCGATACCGTGGGCGTGCAGATGCTCGAGGAAGGCGGCCACATCCTGCTGCGTGGCGGTCAACAGCACGCCATGACGGTTCTCAAGGAACTCGGCAAAGGTTTTCAGATCGCTGTCGTAGGCTTCGCAGGTGAGCGGACGCAACCCCTTCTCCACGCGCAGGTATGCCTGGTAATCCTTCAAGAGCGTCAGATTGCGTTCGCTGTCCACATTTCCGATTATCCGCGCCCCAGGGCTGTCTCCAACGGCGGCGGCGCGGTTACCGTACCACGTTCATCAAGGACTCAACATCGGCAACAGGGCTCGGCGCTTTTTCACTTGCGGTCGAGGAGGCGCTTGATCTGGTCTTCCATGGCATTCAGATCGGCTTCGCCAGCGAACCGGGCGATGATCTGGCCGTTGCGGTCGATCAAGAACGTGACGGGCAGGCCGAGAATTCCGCCGTACTGGTTGCCGAGCCGCTCATCGCCCATAACGACGGGATAATTCACTTGCAGCTTGGACACGTTCTTGCGAACGACTCCCGGCTCGTCGTCCATGGAGACGCCCAGAATCTGGAGACCGCGAGAGCCGTACTGCTTTTGCCAGGAGGTAAAGCGGGGCATCTCCAGTTGGCAGGGACCGCACCACGTGGCCCAGAAATTGAGCAGCACGACCTTGCCGCGATAGGCTTTCAAGTCCACGGGCTTGCCGGCCAAGTCCTGGCGAACAAAAGCGGGCGCAGGCTTGTGAAGCAAAGCGTCCGGCGCGGGAGCCGCATGGAGAGCCGCCGGAACAAGCAAAAAAACCAGCAGCAAGCCAGTACCTAAGTTGAAACGGGAGGCAGCCTTTGAGTTTTGGTTCGAGTTATAGTCCATGTTCCACCGGATAACCCTTCTTGACCCAGTCGTCGCCGAAGTTGTTGGCAAGATAAAGTACCTTGACGTTGGTAAAGCCCAAGTCGCGGAGCTGCTTATATGCGGGTCCCACATTGGGGCAGCGATTCCAAGGGCAGCAGCCGCAATAGAGCACGATGAGCTGGTTCTTGGCCGTCGAAGCAACCTTGGACTGAAGCAATTGCAGGCCGGCCAACTGTGAGCCGGGTCCCGCAAAAACGGATCCCGGAATGTGCGATTCAGCAAAGAAAATGCGCGAACCTGCTTGCAGCACCAGCGGTTTGGCTGATTCGGCTCCCTGAAGAAGGTGGATCAAGGCATCCGGCTGGATCAACTGCGACTCGGGAATGGAGAGAGCGCTGGAAGGCGAAGGCGCATTGGGGGAAGACTGCGCAGGGTTGTGCAGAGCGGAACACAAGATTGCCACGGCCACGGAGAAAACCGCACGCGCAAAAGATCTGGACTGCATCGGATCGTCTCCTGAAACGTTGAATCGTCCTCTGGCACATATAGCAGCGCGGAGGACTTGGATGCAAATGCGTGAAAGATTTATGAAAATTGCGTGTCTCGTTGCGGCCTTCCACAGGCCAAAACGTGCAGAGACAGAGCCTCTTGGGAGAGAATAAAGTGGGACGAATTTTACGAGCAGGATTGAGGCACGCGTGACACCTACACATGTAGAAATTCCCAAATGGACAGCCAAGGAATTTGAGCGGCTGGTACTCGATAGAAATCCCAAGGTTGCGGTCTTCGATTGCGATGGAACGTTGTGGAGCGGCGACTCGGGTTATGGATTCATGATCTGGTCGCTGGAGCAGGGGCTGGTTTCGCGCTCGACCAGCGACTGGATCGACAATCGCCATCGGTCTTACGAGTCCGGTCTGGTGACCGAGTTGGCGATTTGCGGCGAGATGGTGCAGATTTACCACGGACTGCGCGAGCAGGAGTTGCGCAACGCGGCGGCCCGGTATGTGAAGGAGTTCGTGCACCCCAGGGTGTTTCCGGAGATGGCTTCCCTGCTGGCCAAGATGCGCGAGGCGGGCGTGGAGCTTTGGGCGGTGAGTTCGACCAACCGCTGGGTGGTGGCCGCGGGAGTGCGCGAGTTTGGCATTCCCGAGGAGCGGGTGCTGGCCGCGGAGGTTCGCGTGGATGCGGGCCTCATCTCGAGCGACATTTTGGATGTGCCGACCGGCGATGGCAAGGCCGAAACGCTGAAGCGGGTGGGATTGACCGCGCCCGATGCAGTCTTCGGCAACTCCATACACGACCTGGCCATGCTGGAGATTGCGCGCCATGCGTATCCGGTAAACCCGTCCCCTGCGCTGCTGGAAGCGGCGGGCAAGAACGGCTGGGGCTACTTCAGGCCGGAGGCTGCCGAAGGCGTCAAGGCCGCGGTGGCGGGAGAGTAATGACCTTTTGCCAGCCTTGCGTTCTTCATTCTTCCTTTGATCCGATCATCGTGCCCTCCCACCCTTGGCGCAGAAAACAAGAACGCGCCAAGGATGGGGCACCCGGCGGTGGCGGGAGAATAAAGGCGCTTGTTGGCGGTAAACCCTTCAGATAGACGGAGGGCGATTTTTGACCTCACCAAACTTGGCGACCCCATTCCGGCACAGCATCCCTTTTAAGGCGTTTACACTGGAGGGGTGGAAGATACCCAGATAAGTTCCAGGCCCGCCGGTCCAGCCCTCCGCTT
>JAATFE010000245.1 GCA_015655365.1 Terriglobales bacterium | reverse complement strand
CTCCACCAGCAGCGGGTGCGCGTTGCCCACGGCGCGCCAGGCCGTGCCCATGGCGGCAGTGGTCTTTCCCTTGCCGGGCCCCGTGTTGATCGGGATCGGTCCGCGTCGCGAGTCGGTCATATCGGTTAACAGCTTACAGTTCACAGCAGCCCGTACGGACAGTGAACTGTCAACTGTCCGCTGTTAGCTGTGTGCTGCTTCTCAATGTCCCCCGTGATACGGATGGCCAGTCAGAATTGTAAATGCCCTGTAGATCTGCTCCGTCATCACCAGCCGGGCCAGCGCGTGGGCCATGGTCATGGTTCCCAGCGAGAGCAGCAATTGTCCGCGCTCGCGTGCTTGTGCCGACCAACCGCTCGCTGGCCCGATCGCGAAAACAATATGCTGTGCCCCTTCGTCCCGCCGCGCGCCCAGCCAGCTTGCAAACGTCTCCGAGGTCATTTGCTTGCCGCGGCTATCGAGCAGAACTGCGACCACGGGTGTTCGGCCTTGCTGTCGGCTCAGCCACTCCAGCAGTGCTTCCTCGGTACGGAAGGCTTCCGCCTTGCAGTGCGCGAAGGCCGAGCAGCGCTCCAGGTAAACGGAGGCCAGCGCGTCGAAGCCATCTTTCGAACCGGGTCGTGCTCCGACATGGACAAGCGTAATGTGCATGGGTTGCAGAATACCGTACCCTGCCGTGACTTCACCGCCAGGCCTTCAACTGCGGTTCGGCATAATGCCGGCAGCCCAGGGGGCGACGGGCCCTATTTTTCTCTTTGTCATCGTACTGTTTTCGCATCCCGCGCAAGGCATCCGTCGGAGACGGCCAGCGACCGAAAAGCGTAAGCAGGCAATGCTGAACCCAACAAAAAAGCGCATCCGTCACTTGCTGGCGGATGCGCTTTCTCTGGCTCTGAAAGTCGAGATTACTTCTTCTTGGTCTTCTTGGCAGCCACCGTCTTCTTCGCGACGGGTTTCTTGGGAGAAGCCTTTGCGGGGGCTGCCTTCTTGGCAACAGCTTTTTTCGGCGCAGCCTTGGGTGCCGCTGCCTTCTTCGCTGCTGCCGGAGCGGCCGCAACGGCGCTCTTCTTCGCGACCGCTTTTTTCACAGCGACTTTTTTTGCCGCTGCTTTCTTCTTGGGCGCGGCAGAGGCCTTCTTGCGGGCCGCCAGGGTCTTGGTGGAAAGCGCGGCCTTCAGCTCCGCATCGAACTCTTCCGGCGTGTATGGGCGGGCAGACTTGCGCAGTCTCTCAATGTCATAGAAGTCGCGGCGCTCGGCCACGAACACGTGCACGACAAAATCCACGTAGTCGAGCAGAATCCACTCACCCAGGCGGCGGCCCTCTACCGAGTTGGCATAGACGCCGAACTCCTTCTTCAGCCGGTACTCGATCTCATCGGCAATCGCGATGGTCTGCCGGGTGTTGGTGGCCGAGGTAACGAGGAAGAAGTCGGACAGCCCGGAGTCAACGGGATCGAGCTCGAGGATGCGGGTGTTCTCGCCCTTCTTGTCTTCACAAGCCGCGGCTGCGGCCTGAACGAGGATGCGGATCTGCTGGTGCGCGTCTGCTGTAGTCATGCGGTGAGAAAACTCTCCAAGCTTAATCGTACGGCATTTTCCACAAGGACGCAGGATTGGAGGAAATCCAGGCTAGCCGATTTTGTAACCTGGGAATCCAAATCGCCAACTGCTGCCCGCTTTTCCACGGGTGCGCAAGAGCCTGTGCCAATCGCCGCCCCTTCACCGAATCAGCGGTAGAGTCCGCGTTCCCGGATCGCTTCCATCACTGCCACCGGCAGCAACGGGTGGCATCTGACTTCGCTTCCCTTGGCTGCGCCGATCTGTTCTCGAATCTCCGAAGCGCTGATTTCCACATTCAGCCCCGGCATGAGGAAAAACGGGGTCGTTTCTCCCATGGGGTCGCGCAGAACGTACCGCCGCACTTCCACGCCATTCTCCGCCAAACCCTCTCCAGACGCGGCTTCCAGCGTCAATCCCCGCGGCAGCGCGGCGGCCAGATCGTCGAGCTTTTGCCCCGGTCGCGAAGCCACAATCAACGGTGCAATAAACGGAATTTCCACAGCCCGCTTCCACCGCCACAGCCCCAAAAACGAGTCTGCGCCCATCAGGCAAAACAGCGTGCTCCCGGGCGGTAGCACCGCCCGCAAGCCCCGCAAAGTTTCTAGCGTAAAGTTGGGCTCGCCTCCAGGCTTGGGAGCATCGGCTGTGGAAACCGCGAACCCTGGGTCGTTGGCGATAGCCAGCCGCGTCAGCTCCAGCCGGTCGGCAAAGCTGGCCGTCGAACCGAGCGGCTTCAGCGGTTGTGCGCCCACCGGCGCAAATAGCACCGTATCCAGCCTCAGCGCCGCCGCGGCCGTCCGCGCCACGGCTAGGTGGCCCAGGTGGGGCGGATCAAAACTGCCGCCGAAGAATGCGACGCGACGTCCACCGCTGGCTTGCTGGTCCATGGGTCCATGGTATCGCGCCCGCTGCTCTGGTAGCATCACTCACAACGATGCGATATTTGATGGTTTTGCTGGCCCTGGCAGGCGTGGCGGTTTCCACGCTGGCACTGCGCGTTCACTACGACACCGGCACCGAACCCTGCTCCATCAACGAGAAGTGGGACTGCGGCATCGTGAATCACAGTCCGTTCGCCGAGATAGCCCATATCCCTGTCGCGGCCATCGGCATCGCAGGCTACTTGGTTCTGGCTGGCCTTGCCTTCGCCAAAAAGCGCGCCCTCACCCTCGGCGCATCCGTCGTCGGCCTGGGATTTGCCCTCTATCTCAGCCATATCGAGAAGGACGTGCTCACCGTCTGGTGCCTCTACTGCGTCATTTCGCAGGGAATCATCGCCCTGATGACCGCCCTCAGCCTGGGTTGGACCTATTCGGCCCGCCAGCTCTCCGCTGATAAAATTGAATAGACATCATGCTCAAGCAAAGATATGCACGTTGGATGTACGAGTGGGAGACGCGCCTGACCACGCGCGACGAAAACCGTGTGGTGCGCCCATTGGAATGGGGCTTCGAGTGGATCGCCCCCTTCCTTAAAGAGCATGGCATGGCCGATGCTCTGCCCAGCGAAGCGGCGATGCGCGACGACACGGCAGCCGAAGCCGCCATGAACCGCATCAACGAGCTGCTCATTCGCCAAAGCGATAGCTTCTTTGGCTACCGGCGTCCCACTGATTTCCATCTGGAAGAACGCTTCCCGCAGCTCTATCCCACCAACGTGCGCCCCGAAACGCTGGCCAAAGACGCCGCGCTTCGTCAGCAGGCCGTCGACGGCAAGCTGAAGAAGGCGCAATATCTGCGCTTCACCTCGCCCGAGCGTACCCCCTATCCCGAAAACGATCAGGTCAATGCCCGCTGGTATCCGGCCCCTGCGCATAAGGACCCCAACCGGCCCAGGCAGGCCATCGTTGTCCTGCCCCAGTGGAATGCCGACGGTTTCAGCCACAACTCCCTCTGCACTATCTTCAACAAGATGGGCATCTCGGCCCTGCGCCTTTCCATGCCCTACCACGACATTCGCCGTCCCGCGGAGCTGGAGCGCTCGGACTACGCCGTCAGCGCCAACATCGGCCGCACTCTCGCGGCCTGCCGCCAGGCCGTGGTCGACATTCGCTGCTGTGTGGACTGGCTTGAAGAGCAAGGCTACGAGCAGTTCGGCGTCCTCGGAACCAGCCTCGGCTCCTGCTACACCTACTTGGCCTCCGCCCACGATGCGCGCATCCGTGTGAATGCCTTCAATCACGTCTCCACGGCCTTCGGCGATGTGGCCTGGGCCGGTCAAAGCACTCGTCACGTGCAGCAGGCGTTGGCCGACGCGGGCCTCACCCAGAGCCGCCTCCGCAATCTCTGGTCGGCTGTTAGCCCATGCAGCTACTACGACAAAATCTCCGGCCCTGAAGTGGGCGGACCCGGAAAGCGGGTCTTGATGGTCTACGCCAATTACGACCTTACCTTCCCCAAAGAGTACTCGCTCCAGGTGCTCGAAGCTTTCCGCAACGTCGACCTCAACTTCGAGGCGCGCGTGTTGCCCTGCGGCCACTACACCACCGGCGAAACGCCCTACCAATATATCGATGGCTGGTATCTGGGCTCCTTCGTCTACCGCGCCTTTAAAGCTCTGCGCAAAGAGAAGCTGGCCGGCCTGAGCCCCGTCGCTCCCCAGCCAACCGCGGTCGAAGAAGAAGCCGTCACCCGCTAGGTCTCTGACCGCTTGAAGTTGTACCAGCTTGGGTGCCCCAGGTCTCGCTTCTGAGACCTGGGAGAGCACGAACT
>JAATFE010000527.1 GCA_015655365.1 Terriglobales bacterium | reverse complement strand
GCCGGTGCTGAAGCATCTGGTGGCGCCCTCGCCTCATATTTTTACCAACCCCGGAATGATGTTCGTCGCCATCGGCATTCTGGGCGCTACGGTGATGCCGCACAACCTCTACCTGCACTCTTCGATCGTGCAGAGCCGCCGTTACGAGCGCACGCCGGAAGGCAAGCGCGAGGCTATTCAAATGGCCAACATCGACTCCGCGTTCGCCCTGACGCTGGCCCTGTTTGTGAATGCTGCCATCCTGGTGGTAGCGGCGGCGGTGTTTCATCGCAGCGGCCACTTCGAGGTGGCGGCCATTCAGGACGCCTACAAGCTGCTCAGTCCCCTGGTGGGCGCAGTCGGCGCCAGCACGCTGTTTGCGGTGGCCTTGCTGGCCTCGGGCCAGAACTCCTCCATCACCGGTACCCTGGCCGGCCAGGTGGTG
Source organism: Terriglobales bacterium (assembly GCA_015655365.1). Lineage (GTDB taxonomy): Bacteria > Acidobacteriota > Terriglobia > Terriglobales > Acidobacteriaceae > Telmatobacter. The sequence continues at coordinate 3,718 of JAATFE010000527.1, read as the reverse complement.
ATGGAAGGCTTCATCCACCTGAAGGTCGCTCCCTGGCTGCGGCGTTTGATTACCCGCTCATTGGCCATCGTACCCACCATTATCGTGGTTGCGGTGACCGGCGAGCGAGGCACGGAAACTCTACTGCTATTGAGCCAGGTGATTTTGTCTTTGCAGTTAAGCTTCGCGGTCATTCCACTGGTGCTGTTCACCGGCAACCGCGAAAAGATGGGCGAATTCGTCAACGGTCCCTGGTTGCAGCGGCTGGCATGGTTTGTGGCAGTTCTGATTGCCGGGCTGAATGCGTGGTTCCTGGTGCTGCTGTGCCGGTAACAGAGATCAGAGATCAGGGGTAAGAGATCAAAGGCCAGAGATCAAGGGTCAGTGATCAGAGATCAAAAAGAGCCTGTACTCCTCAGCGTCTTTACCTCTATGCGCAAAGGTCCTTGTCGCATCCTCGCGGCTTTTTCCCGCCGCGAAGGTCAAAGAGCACAAGCGCAAAAGCTGTCACCGGCAACCGTTCCCCGATCTCTGATCTCTGACCCTTGATCTCTGTTGTCGTACCATTGTTGCCATGCACGTTCTATCCGCTGCCGAGATGCAGGCTTGCGACCGCGCGACCACCGAGCGGTTTGGGATTCCTTCGTTGGACTTGATGCGGGCAGCCGCGGCGGCTGTGGCCGCTTTTGTCCGACAACAATTTCCGCTAGCGCGGCGAGTAACCGTCGTTTGCGGCCGGGGCAACAACGGCGGCGACGGCATGATGGCCGCGCGGTTGCTTGCGTCCGCGGGGTTGGAAGTGACCACGCTGCTGCTGGGCGCGCCCGGCGGGCTGAAGGGCGATGCGGCCGCAGCCTGGCGCGAGTTGACCCGGCTGGAATCCGAGCCAGCCAACGGCCTCGTGCACATCGTTGAAACGGCAGAGGATTTGTCCCAGCACGCCGACGCTCTGGAAACGGATCTGATTCTCGATGCCGTGCTCGGAACCGGCTTCAAGCCGCCGCTGAAAGGGCTGGCGCTGGCGGCGCTGGAGTGGTTTAAAAGCAGCACAGCGCCGGTTTTGGCCGTGGATTTGCCGTCGGGCTGGCCAGCGGACGAGACCACTGCCTCCGTGGCCGGACCGGTCTTTCCCGCCGATGCCGTCATTACCTTCACCGCGCCCAAGCCGGCGCACGTTTTCGGCCAAATAACCCGGCAATGGGACCAGCCCATCGTGGTTGCGCCCATCGGCTCGCCGGAAGAAGCGATTGTTTCGACGCTGGGGTTGGACTGGGCTGGCTCCGCGGTAGAGATGGCGCAGGCACCGCGAGCGGCGGCGGCCAACAAAGGCAACTTCGGGCACGTGCTGGTGGTGGGCGGGGCGGTGGGCAAGTCGGGCGCTCCGGCCATGGCCTCTTTGGCGGCGATGCGCGCCGGAGCTGGCCTGGTGACGGCGGCGGTTCCCGTTCCGGTGCTGGGGCTGGTGGCGGCCATTGCGCCGGAATTAATGACGTGCCCGCTGATGGCGACCGCGGCGGGGCAGATCGGCGCGGAGAATCTGGCTCCGGAGTTCCTGGCGGTGTTGACCAAAGGCATCACGGTGCTGGCCATCGGTCCGGGGTTGGGGCAGAGTCCGGAGACGGTAAAATTTGTCACGGGACTGCTGGCGGCGACCAAGATGCCGGCGGTGATCGACGCGGATGCGCTCAACATTTTGGCGGCCAAGCCGGTGCTGTTGGCGAAACTGGCCAAGGGACGCACGCTGGTGCTGACGCCGCACCCCGGCGAGATGGCGCGGCTGGCGGGAATCACGGTGGCTGAGGTGCAGGCCAATCGGCTCGGAGTGGCGCGCGACTTTGCCCGGCGCGTCGGCGTAACGCTGGTGCTGAAAGGGGCGCGGACACTGATCGCCCACCCCGACGGGCGGGTTGCGGTGAATACGACGGGCAATCCGGGAATGGCCAAGGGCGGCAGCGGCGACGTGCTGACCGGCCTCGTGGCGGGGCTGTTGGCGCAATATCCGGCCGACCCGGCGCGGGCGGTGGAGGCGGCGGTTACGCTGCACGGGCTGGGCGGCGACCTGGCGGTTCGGGCGCTTGACCAGCACACGTATCTTGCGACGGACGGTCTTGCACAGCTTTCGCGTGCTTTTCGCTTTCGTTCCTGCGGCTCGAACGGTTATGTTTGGTTGCAGGGGCTGCCGGCAGAGACTTCACCGGCCGCGGCCTTCCACGAGGCAGCAGAATGAGCAATGTCGCCCCTCCCGCCGCAGGGCGGACTCACGAGTTCACCACCAAGAGCGGAGCCGACACCGTTGAGGTGGGCCGCAAGCTGGTTCGCCTGCTAGCGCCGCCGCAGCTTATGATTTTGCGCGGCGACCTGGGCACCGGAAAAACCACGCTGGTGAAAGGCATTGCCCAGGCTCTGGATGCCGCCGAGCCGGACGAAGTCACCAGCCCGACCTTCTCCCTGATCCACGAGTACGACGGGGAGCTGGACGGCAAGCCGGTGAAGCTGTTTCATCTGGACGTTTACCGGCTGGAAGGCGAACGGCAACTCGAGTCGCTGGGCCTGGACGAGCTGCTGACGCCCGATGCGCTGGTGCTGGTGGAGTGGGGCGAAAAGTTCAAGAGCATCCGCAAAAAGGCGACCGGCGAGATTGCGATCACCGCCATGGGCGGAGATGCGCGCAGGATTACCGTGACGCTGAAGGACTAGACGCAGCAAGTTAGCGAGTTAGCGAGTTAGCCGCCCGCGCGGCGGGCGTGTTCGCGGAGTTAGCGTTGCTCTGCTATTTCATTGGTATAGTTCGAACGTCTTGTGATCCTATGACCAGAATTTCATTTGATGATGTGCGGGAGACGCTTGCGGGCGTTTTGCGCAAGCTTGGGTTCTCCATCGACCGGGCGCAGAAGTGTGCGCGGCTGTTTGCCGAGACGACGTGCGATGGCGTGTATACGCACGGCATCAACCGCTTTCCGCGCATGGTGGCGATGGTGCGCAACGGCAGCATCGACGTCGCGGCAGAGCCCCGGCGAGTGGCCGGCTTTGGCGCGCTGGAGCGCTGGGACGGACGCAAAGGGCCGGGAAATCTCAACGCGCAAGCGTGCATGGAACGGGCCTTGGCTCTGAGCCGCGAGCATGGCGTGGGATTTGTGACGCTGGGCAACACCAACCACTGGATGCGTGGCGGCACGTATGGCTGGCAGGCTGCTGAGGCGGGACTGATCGGGATCTGCTGGACGAATACACAGCCCAACCTGCCTGCATGGGGCGGCGTAGAGCCGTGCGTCGGGAACAACCCGCTGGTGATTGCCGTGCCGCGAGCGAGCGGGCACGTGGTGCTGGATATGGCGATGTCGCAGTTCTCTTATGGAGCGCTGGAGAGCTATCGCAAGCGGGGCGAGAAGCTGCCGGTGGATGGCGGCTTCGACAAGGAAGGCAACCTGACCCGCGACCCCGGCGCTATCGAGCAGTCGCAGCGGCCGCTGCCTGTCGGCTACTGGAAGGGGTCGGGACTTGCGATGGTGCTGGACATGATTGCCGCGATGACCTCGCTGGGCAAGGCGACCCACCAGTTTTCGACCGACTCGCTGCTGGAGACGGGGCTGTCGCAGGTGTTTTTGGCGATCAATCCGGAAGCTTTGGGAGCCGAGCCGCGGATGGCGCAGATTGCCGACGAGATTGTCGAGTCGGTGCATCGGTCGCGGGCTGCGGAGCCGGGCAAGACGGTGCGCTATCCGGGAGAACAGACGCTGCG
>JAATFE010000111.1 GCA_015655365.1 Terriglobales bacterium | reverse complement strand
TTATTCGTCGAGGCGATCAGCCGCACATCCACGCGCAACGGCTGCGTTCCCCCCACCGGCGTAAAAAGCTGGTCGTCCAGCGCACTCAGCACCTTGGCCTGCGTCTTCAGGCTCATGTCGCCCACTTCGTCCAAAAACAGCGTGCCACCGTCGGCGCGTTCCAGGGTGCCTCGCTGCTCCACGGGGCCGCCCGGCTGCGCTCCATGCCGGTAACCGAAAAGCTCGGCCTCAATGTGCGCCTCGGGAATCGCCGCGCAGTTCAGCTCCACAAAAACGCGGTCCCGCCGCAGGCTTTCGGCATGGATGGCGCGGGCAATCAGTTCCTTGCCCGTGCCCGACTCGCCGTAAATCAGCACCCGGCCGTTCGTCGGCGCCATCAGCTTGATCTGCTGGCGTAGCGCCTTCACCGGAATGCTGTCCCCGGTCAGCACCGAGCCCGCATTGAACTGGCGCTTGAATTCGAGATTCTCCGTGCGCAGCCGTCGCGCTTCCACCGCGTTCTTGATCACGATCAGGGTGCGGTCCAGCGAGAGAGGCTTCTCCAAAAAGTCGTATGCCCCGAGCTTGGTGGCCTTCACCGCGGTCTCGATGGTGCCGTGCCCGCTGATAATCACCACCTCCGGCCGCATCTCCACGGCCAGTTGATGCATATCGGACAGCACATCGAGCCCGTCCCGATCCGGCAGCCAAATGTCCAGCAGAACCACGTCGTACGGTGCGTCCTCGATCAGCACCATGGCCTCGCCCGCCGTCGCCGCCGTCGCCACGCCGTAGCCCTCCTCGCGCAGAATCTCTTCCAGCGCGTTGCGGATTTCCTCTTCGTCGTCTACCACCAGAACGTGATTCATGCTTGCAATTCCTTTATCGGCGCGGCGGAGTGGTTGTCCAGGGCTGCCTGTGTGGCTGCATCGGGGTCCATCAACGGCAGCCGCAACACAAAGCGCGCTCCCTTGGGGCTGTTGGCCTCGGCGCGCAATGTGCCGCCATGTTCCTGCACAATTTTGGCCGCAATTGAAAGCCCCAGCCCGGTGCCGCGCTGCTTGGTGGAGTAGAAGGGCAGAAACAACCGCTCCCGTATCTCGTCCGTCAGGCCATGCCCGGTGTCGGAAATCTCCACCTCCACCGCTCCGCCATCCTCGCTCAGGCGGCTGCGAATGCCGAGCACCCGCAGCAAGCTTCCCTGCATTGCCTCGGCGGCGTTGTCGACCAAGTTGGCCAACGCCCTCCGGATCGCCTCGGGATCGGCCAGCACCGTCGGCAAGCCCGGCTCCAGGTCGCGCTGCACCGTAATCTCTTCCAGCCGGCCCGCAAACAGCGCCAGCGCCTGGTCGAGTACCAGGTTCATGTCGCAGGCCCGCGGTTGCGGCGCCGGAAACTGCGCCAGCGCGGAGAACTGGTCCACCAGCGTGCGCAACGTACCCACGCAGCCCAGAATCACTTCGCTGCACTTGCGAATCACGTTCGGCGAATCCGGCTGAGGCCGGTCCAAGTGCCGCGCAATCCGCTCGGCGGAGAGCGAAATCGGCGTCAGCGGATTCTTGATCTCGTGCGCCACGCGCTGCGCCACTTCCTTCCACGCCAACTGCCGTTGCGCGCGCAGCAGCTCGGTCATGTCTTCCACCACCAGCACCGTCCCGTGCTGGCCGCGCGCCAGGTCCAGCCTGGCGCTGGTCACGGCCAGGTGGATGGTGCGGCCCTGGGCGTGGAACTCGATCTCCGTCGTGGCTGCGCCCATGCGATGGCCACGCCGAATCACCCCGGCCACATCGTCCGCGCAATCGGCGGGCATCAGCGATTGAATGCTTTCCCCGTGCAGGCTGCCATCTTCCCGCTGGCCCATCAGCGCGGCAAAAGCGCGATTGGATTGCAGCACGATTCCCGAGCCGTCCAGCGTCACCACCCCGCTGGGAATCGTCTCCACGATCGTCTCCAGCTCGCGCCGGCGCGACTCGATCGCCAGATTGGCCGCAGTCAACTGTGCCGACGAGCTTTCCGCCATCTGCCGGCTGGCCTCCAGATCGGCCGCCATGTGGTTGAAACTGCGTACCAGGTCGCCCATCTCCCCGCCCGCAACCAGCCCCACGCGGTAGTCGTATTTGCCCGCCACAATCTCGTCCATCGCATCGGCCAGCGCTTCCACCGGCCGCGTAATCTGTTTTGACAAGAAAAGCGCCAGCCAAACGCTGGAGAAAAACACAAACACGGTAATCAGCAACAGCAGCAGGAAAAAGACGGTGCGGATGCGGTTGCGCGCGCGAAACAACTCCCAGTAGGCCGAAGCCCCTGTACGGATGCGACCGGCGGTCTGGCTCAGGCCCTGAGGCATCGGCAGCGCCACCACCACCGCCTTGCCCGAGGCGGTCACCGACATTCCCAGCACATACTCCTCACCCGCCACATTGATTACCGGTTCGTCGCTGCGCTGCGCCGAGGAAAGCAGGCTGGCAGACAAAGGACCGGCGAGCGGAATCGCCGCTCCCCGCTCACCTTGATCGAGCCACGGCAGCAGGCTGGCCCCGCTCGACTCCGGCGGCGCCTCAAAGCTGGTCAGTTTGCGCAGATTCTTGTCATACACCACCGCAAAACCGCCCGCCAGCGTGATCCGATGCGAACCCAGCACATCTTGCAGTGCAGGCAGTTCTTTGTCCGCGGCTCCCGAAGCGGCAATCGACTCCGCTTCCACCCGCGCATTATTGCTCACATACTGCGCCAGTTCCAACACCACCCGCGTCGAATCCACCCGCAACTCCGACGTGTTCGGCGAGAACCATCGGTCGATGGACCGGTTCATCAGGCCGAAACTGAACAGAAACATGCACACCGCGGGAATCAGCGCGATCAGCGCCGCGCCCAGCACCATCCGCGTCCGCAGCCGCGCCCCCACGGCGCTTCCGCTCTGGTCGGCATACAGCTTCAGAATGTTCCTGAACAGCAGCATCGACAGCAGCATCAGCAGCAGGAACACCAGCACCGTGAGGCCGGTGAACACCAGCGTCTC
>JAATFE010000114.1 GCA_015655365.1 Terriglobales bacterium | reverse complement strand
GCGAAGGGTCTTTACCAAAGCGATTGCTACGCCCGCCAGCAGTCCGTCCAGTCGGCTATAGGTCGGGTAGTAGATGCGCTCGATGTAAACCACGCCGAAGGAGTGCCCTACCCTGGCCATCGGCTGAAGTGTGCGGAAGAGAATGAAGCTTCGCAGGCAGATTCCAAAGAGGACCAGGCCTCCCAGCACGGCAACGGTTTTTCGCAATGAGGGCTTGCGCATCAGAATCAGCACAATCAGCGGAAACAACAAGTAGAAGTGCTCTTCAACGCAGAGGGACCAGGCATGAGTGAAGCCTTGTTTGGTCCCGAAGTCGATAACGAGATTGAGCGTAAAGGTGAGATATTGCCAAATCGGCGAGAGGGTTGGGTCTTCGGTCCAGACCGGAACCATGAAGTAAAGGCCCAGCACAACCAAGTAGACCGGCAATACGCGATAAAGCCTGTTGCGATAGAAATCCCACAAGTGGGGACGCTCTCCGGCAAGATAGGGCCGCAAGAACTGAGACGCAATCAGATAGCCGCTGAGGACGAAGAAGAGATCGACGCCCATCCCGCCCAGACGTGCCGCAGGGACCAGCATCGCGGGCAGCGTTCCTTCGTCGTGGTATCCGTTGACGTGGAACACAATGACCGAGAGGATGGCGAGACTGCGCAGCGTATCGAGACCGTGCGCGCGAGGGGTGGATGGTTTCAAATGGAAGGCCCTGGAAGTGTTTGCTCTCTATCCTACAGCGATAGCGCTGTTGCTGTGTCACGAAACCTCTGCTCTCAAGCAGGGGAGTCGCCCGCTCCTGCAACCCCTCCGCCAAACCCCATGCAGGTATGATGAAAAGTTAAGCACCGGCTGCCGGGAAATCTTTGCCGCACACACTCTCTCTCAAAATCAGGAACCATGCGATGCAGGAGACTGAAACCAGAAAAGTCGAGCTGTTCGAAACGAGCCTTCGGGATGGAATCCAGCAGCCCAACATCGACATCTCCGTGCCCAGCGCCGTCACTCTTTTGCAGCGCATGGCCGCCTTCGGCGTGCAGTATGCCGAAATCGGCTTTGCCGGGGCCAACCAGTTTGTGGGCGACCTGACCGCCGCTCTGGCCTCGGTCGACACCGGCGTCATGAAGCTGGCCCTCTTCGGACGGACCCGCGGTCGCGGCGCCAAGGTCGAGGAGTGGCCCGACGTTCAGTTCATCGTCAGCCGCAAGCAGAGCGTCCCCGTTGCGGTTCTGGTGGTCAAATCCCGCCTGCTCGACGTGATGAAGTCCCTGGAAACTACGCCGGAGGAAAACCTCTTGATGGCCTACGAGACCATCGCCTGCCTCCAGGACCACGGCCTCGAGGTCATTGTGGACTTCGAGCACGCCATGGACGCTTGCTGCGGCCGCCGCGAAACCGGCGACCTTTGCGAGGCCGATTTCCGCCAGCGCAGCCTGGACTATTTCCACCAGATGGCCGCGCAATGCGTTCGCCAGCAAGTCAGCCGGCTCGTCATTTGCGACACCACCGGCGGCGCCAGCCCGGAAGAAGTAAGCGGCGCGATCGGCGGCCTGGTGCGCGATTACCCCGGCGCTCACTTCGGCTTCCACGGACACACTGATCGCGGCCTGGGCGTGGCCAACACCCGCGCCGCCATTTTTGCCGGAGCCGTGCAGGTGCAAGGCACCCTGGTCGGCACCGGCGAGCGCTGCGGCAACGTGAACCTGACCACGGTCATCGGCTCCATGCAACTCCGCGGCGAAGCCGAGTTTGTGCCTCCCGCCTCGCTCCCCGGCCTGACCAAGCTCGCCTATTCCACCTATGGAGCTTTCTCGCTTGAGCCTCCGCACGGCGCGCCCATTGTCGGCCCTGGCGCATTTGGCACCTGGGCGGGCATGCACGGCAGCAGCGAGCGCAAAAATCCCGGCGCTTACCTCTGGTGCGATCCGGCCAAAGTCGGCGCGGCTCCGGTCATCGGCGTCAACGCGCAGTCGGGCCGGGCCAACATCATTCTGCTCTCGCAATCGCTGGGCGTGCCGCTCAGCTCCGCCCAGGCCCAGGCGCTTTTGGACGACAACCAGTCGATGATCGAAGGCGGCGGCTTCACGGCCAGCGAGGTTTCCTTCCGGCTGGCCTGCATGAAAGTGCTCGGCACCCTGCAAGACCGCTTCAACGTCCGAAGCTGGAGAGTTTTGGACGAGACGGACGAAACCGGCAGCCGCTTTGTGCAGGCCTTCATGTCGCTCTCGATTGGCGACTCGACCGTGGCCACCACCCGTGCCGAGGGTGCCGGTCCTGTGGATGCGCTGACCCGCGCCATGCGCCTTGAGCTGGAGAAGTGGTACCCGGCCCTGACCAGGGTGCGCCTGGGCAAGTTCAGCGTTACGGCCATCGACGTCTCCGCCCACGACACCGCGGCCCACGTCCGCGTCACGGTCAGCTTCCAGGCCGACGGCCACGAGCCCTGGACCACCGCCGGCGTCAGCAGCGATCTGGACCAGGCAGCCCTAGGCGCCATCGTCGACGGCTTCCACTATTGGCTGCTGGAAAATCCCGAATAAAAACAAAGGCCCCGCCCTCGGCGCGCTTTGGCTACTGCGCCCCGTGTCCCGCCTCCAAAGTCCATATAACAAACAAGCTGTCATCCTGAGCGACCGGAG
>JAATFE010000072.1 GCA_015655365.1 Terriglobales bacterium | reverse complement strand
GTCATGTTCCGCCGCGACGCGCGCGAGCCGAACAACCAACTCGGCAGCAGCAAGCCAGAGACAGGGACAAAGGGATAACGAAATGGATCACATCAGCCCGGCAATCTGGCAGTTCCTCGTCAAGTGGATGACGAACTTCGCGCTGTTTCCGCCGGAGGCCTCCACCATTGCGCCGCAAATGGACGCGCTGCTTTTCTTCATGGTGCTGGTCAGCCTCATCGGCCTCACCATCGTGGTTCTGCTCATTACCAGTTTTTCCATTCTCTACAGCAAGAAGCGCCATCCGGTCGCGGTGCAGGTCGAGGGCTCCACGCTGCTCGAGGCCACCTGGACCATCATTCCTCTCGGCCTCTTCCTGGTCATGTTCGTGTGGGGCGCGCTGATTTATTTCCGCGTCTTCACGCCCCCGGCCAACGCCATGAACATTTACGTCGTCGGCAAGCAGTGGATGTGGAAGGCCGAGCATCCCGGCGGTCAGCACGAAATCAACGCGCTCCACATTCCCGCGGGCCGCGCCATCCAGTTGACGCTGATTTCGCAGGACGTCTTCCACAGCTTTTCCATCCCCGCCTTCCGCGTCAAGCGCGAAGCCATCCCCGGCCGCTATACAACGGTCTGGTTCCAGGCCACCACGCCCGGCACCTATCACCTTTTCTGCACGCAATATTGCGGCACGGCCCACTCGCAGATGGTCGGCGACATCGTGGTGCTCTCGCCCGAGGACTACAGAAAATGGCTGGCCAGTTCCACCAGCGGAGCGTCGCTGGCGCAGAATGGCGAACGCCTCTTCGCCAGCCTCAGTTGCGCCGCCTGCCACAACACGCGGCCTGATGCGCGCGGTCCCAGCCTCGCCAATGTTTACGGCTCCAAGCTGCCGCTGCCTTCGGGACAAACCGTTACGGCCGACGACGCTTACCTTCGCGAGGCGATCCTGAATCCGTCCGAGCACATCACGCAGGGGTATGCGCCGATCATGCCCACCTATCAGGGACAGGTCAGCGAAGAAGGCGTGATCGAGCTGATTGAATACATCAAAAATCTCAACTCCGACTACCGCATTCAGCAGACGCTGAATACAACCGAGTTGGTGCCCGGCAGCGAAGGCAAAACCGCTGCGCAAGGAACGGTGAAGCCATGAGCAACACAATCGTCAGCCTTCCCGACCAATCCACGGCCAGAATTCCGAAGATGAACTATCTCAGCAAGGAGAACGGCCTGCTGAGCTGGCTGCTGACCGGCGACCACAAGCGCATCGCGATTCTCTACCTGATTTCGATCACGTTCTTCTTCTTCATCGGCGGCTCGCTGGCCGGGCTCATCCGTCTCGAGTTGCTTACGCCGCAAAGCGATCTGATGGCCACCGACACCTATAACAAGGTCTTCACCATGCACGGCGTGGTCATGATCTTCCTGTTCCTGGTGCCTTCGGTTCCGGCCACGCTGGGCAATTTCTTCATCCCCATGATGATCGGCGCCAAAGATCTGGCGCTGCCCAGGGTCAACCTGCTCAGTTGGTACTTGTATGTTGTCGGCGGAATCCTGGTGTTAGTCACCATGATTACCGGCGGCGTCGATACGGGCTGGACCTTCACCACGCCGCTCTCCACGCACTACGTCAACACCAACGTGCTCACCACCGGCCTGGCCGTTTTCATCGCCGGCTTCAGCTCCATCTTCACCGGCTTGAACTTCATCGTCACCATCCACAAGAGGCGCGCGCCGGGCATGACCTGGTTCCGGATGCCGCTATTTGTGTGGGCCCATTACGCGGCCAGCATCCTCATGGTGCTGGGCACGCCGGTGCTGGCCATCGCGATTGTGCTCGTGGCCTTGGAGCGCACCATCGGCATCGGTGTTTTCGATCCCACCAAGGGCGGCGACCCGCTGCTATTCCAGCATCTGTTCTGGTTCTACTCTCATCCCGCCGTCTACATCATGATTCTGCCCGGCATGGGCGTCATCTCCGAAGTGATCTCCACCTTCAGCCGCAAGCGCGTCTTCGGCTATACGGCGGTGGCGTTTTCGTCGGTGGCCATCGCGGTTTTCGGCTTCTTCGTCTGGGCCCACCACATGTTCATCATGGGCGTTTCCAACTACGCGGTGCTGGTCTTTTCTCTGCTTACCATGCTGGTTGCCGTGCCCTCGGCCATCAAGATTTTCAATTGGACTTTCACTCTCTACAAAGGCTCCATCACCTTTGAAACCCCCATGCTCTACGCCTTCGGCTTCATGGGCCTGTTCACCATCGGCGGCTTGACCGGCGTCTTCCTCGGCACCTCCGGCACCGACATTCATCTCACGGAAACCTACTTCATCGTGGCCCACTTCCACTTCGTCATGGTGGGCGGCATGTTGATGGCCTTCCTTGCGGGCATCCACTTCTGGTGGCCCAAGATGACCGGCCGCATGTATCCGGAGAAGATGTCGCAATTCGCGGCGGTCATCACCTTCATCGGCTTCAACCTTACCTTCTTTCCGCAGTTCATTCTCGGTACGCTGGGCATGCCGCGGCGCTACGCTTCTTACCCGCCGGAGTTTCAAATCCTCAACGTCTTTTCCACCGCCGGCGCCACCATCCTCGGCGTGGGTTATCTGCTCCCGGTGCTCTATCTCACCTGGTCGCTGAAGTACGGCGCCATCGCCGGCAACAATCCCTGGCAGGCCACCGGCCTCGAGTGGCAAACCCAGTCGCCGCCGCTCACCGAGAACTTTACCGAGATGCCCATCATGGACCACGAAGCCTACGACTACGAGTGGCT
>JAATFE010000185.1 GCA_015655365.1 Terriglobales bacterium | reverse complement strand
ATTGCCGGCGATCATCGTCAACATGCCGGGCACCAGCGACGGACGCATCACGCCAGCCTCTTCGCTGAGCGGATTGCCCAACGGCACAACCAACCCCGGCTGCGGAGCCGTCAAAGCCGCCTCGGTCGCCGAACAGAAGGTGCTGGCAATGGCCTCATGGAACCCGGCCGAACGCAGCGTGCGGCGAACCGCCTCTTCGCTCTGCGCCCAGGGCAGCGCGTGCACGCCCCCGCCGAACGTCGGCAGCGTGTTGGCAAAGCGGTTGTAGCCGTAAACCCGCGCAACCTCTTCGATCAGGTCGATCTCGCGCTCGACATCGAGCCGCCAACTGGGCAGCGTCACGAGCCAGGTATCGTCTTTGGGGGCACTTGCTAACCCCGCCTTCCCCGCTAGCTCCGCGAACTCCGTTAATTTGCACCCCAGCGCCGTCAGCACGGTTTCCACATCCTTGGCCACGATACCGGCTTCGTCAACGGTAGTGCCCAGAATGCGATTGACTTCGCTCAAATGCAGTGCGACGGGCTTGCGATGGGCGGTCTTCGCCTCGATGGCCGGAACGCGCACATCGACCACGTCGCCGTCGATCCACCCTCCGCTGGCCAACAGAATGCTCGAAACCAGCTCCGAGCCGGTCAGCGCGGCATTGAAATCCGCGCCGCGCTCGTAGCGATGGCTGGCATCGGTGTGCAGGCCGTGGCGGCGCGAAGCGCGGCGCACCGCAACCGGATCGAACCATGCCGACTCAACCAGCACATTGCGGGTCTCGGGGGTAATCATCGAGTCCCAGCCGCCCATTACGCCCGCCAATGCCAGCGCCTTGCGCTCGTCGGCAATCACCAGATCCTCGGGGTCGAGCATGCGCTCCACGCCATCCAGGGTCTTCAGCTTTTCGCCCTTTTGGGCGCGGCGCACCACGATGCCGCCCTCGACCTTGTCGCAATCGAAAGCGTGCGTCGGCTGGCCAATAGAGAGCCACGCATAGTTCGAGGCATCCACGGCGTTGGAGATCATCTTCTGCTCGAGCAGTTTGAAATAGGTGGCCACTTCGGCCCCGGCAAACCAGTCGCGCGAGTCGCAAATCTTGATGTCGCGCAGGATGCGGGCGCTGTAACGGCCGCAGCCATCCTCAGCCTCGATGCGCACCGAAAAGTCTTTGCCGGACGGACGAAACGCGGGCAGCTTATAGGCCACTTCGGGCAAAGTAAGCCCATAGATCGCCGCCGCCTCGCGCGCTACGCCGTAGTGATTCATGGCGTCCACGCGGTTGGTGGTAATGTCCATTTCAAGGAACGATCCATTGCCTTCGCCGAGGCCGTAAACGCCGTCCACGGCCATGCCGCGCAGGGTCAAGTCTTCAGCAAGCTGCGCATCGTCAGCCGGCAGTCCAGGCAAGTACGCTCTAAGCCATTTAGTCAGTATTTTCATGGGAATCCTTTGTAAGCGGAGCTAGCGTTGTTAGTGGAGTTGGCGGAGTTAGCCGCCTTTTTCCTCTTGATTTTCGCTCCGGCCCAGGACCGAAAGCAGTCCATTGATCAATCGCGCAACTTCCCATCCGTTATCCATCAATTCCAGTACAAATTTCTTGTCGAGGTAGCCGAGATCGCCCGCCAATTCAAGCTGGGTTTGCATCTCGTAAAGCGAGCCTCGCGCGGTTCCCAGGAAATGTCGAAACTGCGAATCGGTAAGTCTCCCGTGCCCTTCGGCAATGTTGCTTGGCACTGAGACGGCTGCGCGTCTGATCTGGGAGAACAGCCCATAAGCCTCGGACTTCGGCAGCTCCTCGCTAAGCGCATATACCTGCCGCGCTAGAGTCATCGCTTTCTGCCAGACGATCAACTCCCGATAGCTCTTCGACCGCGCCACCGTTCCCCCAATAGGGCATCGCGAACTCCGCTAGCCCCGCTAACCGCGCGCAGCGCGGCTAACTCCGCTTCCTCACGCAAACTGTTCCAAAAACCTCATGTCGCCGGCGTAGAACTTGCCGATCTCGCTGATCCCATACTTCATCATGGCAATGCGCTCCACGCCCATGCCGAAGGCGAAGCCGGAGATCTTTTTCGAATCGTAGGCGGGCTGCTTTTCTGCCGCGAAAGCGAAGACCGCGGGGTCTACCATGCCGCAGCCCAGCAACTCGATCCAGCCCGACTGCTTGCACTTGCGGCAACCCTTGCCGCCGCAGAAGATGCAACTGATCTGCACATCGGCGCTGGGCTCGGTGAAGGGGAAAAACGAAGGGAAGAAACGCGTCTTGACCGACGAACCAAAGAAAGCCTTCATTGCAAAATCGAGCGTGCCCTTCAGATCGCTGAAGGTGATGTTGGTGTCGACGCAGAGGCCCTCCACTTGATGGAAAATCGGCGAGTGGGTGGCGTCGGCCGCGTCGTTACGATGCACCTTGCCGGGAATCACGATCCGCACCGGCGGCGGCTGCGACTCCATGGTCCGCATCTGCACCGGCGAAGTGTGCGTACGCAGCAGGAGCCGGTCGCGTTGCGGGCGGCGGTCCTGGTTGGCAATAACCAGCGTGTCCTGCGTATCCCGCGCCGGATGCCCTGGGGGAAAGTTCATGCTCTCGAAGTTGTAGAAGTCGGTTTCGACCTCGGGGCCCACGCCCACCGAGTAGCCCAGCGCCGCAAAAACACTGGTGATTTCGTTCAGCGTCTTGGTGATGGGATGCTCGGCGCCGGTCAGCCGCCGGGTTCCGGGCAGGGTGATGTCGAGGGCCTCGGCGGCCAGAGCGGCATCGCTCGGACCCGCTCCGGCAGCCTCGTCCAGCAGCATCTCCACCACTGTTTTGAGCTTGTTGAAGTGCTGGCCGAGGGCCTTTTTGGCCTCCACTGGAGCAGCCTTCAGCCACCGGCCGGAAACCTCGTTGAGCCGGCCCTGCTTGCGACCCAGCCACTCCAGGCGAAAGGCCTCGACAGCCGCTTCGCCGTCCACCGCAGCCGCAGCCGCACGAGCCTGCTGCTCCAGCATGGCAAACGCCGAGTCGAGCGCGGCCGCATCAAATGCCGTCAAATTGGGGATATCAATGTTCATAGGCGTAAGGGTCAGGATAAACCATTGCATGGAGCAGCCGCGTGCGCTTCCGCGCTCGCCTCGCGCTATGGCAGGTTTCCAGCACCGTGCCTCATTCGAAAAATGCCTATAGCGCAACCAGAGTTGGTATATCCCGAAAGCACAGCACTCAAGTTGACGCGACCATCAGGGAGCGGCAACCCTGCACGAAACCCAACAGGACTCAGAAACTCTGGTTCCGCTCTAATGCGCACCCAAAAACAACGACGGCCTGAAGCTGGGCTTCAGACCGTCGTGACTGCTCGATTCAGTTCCTGCTTACGCTACCTTTTCGGCGGCCAGAGCAGCCTTGGCCTTCTCGACCAATGCGGTGAAGCCGGCTGCGTCCTGGATGGCGATGTCGGACAGGATCTTGCGATCCAGCTCGATCCCGGCCTTCTTGAGGCCGTTGATCAACTGCGAGTAGCTGAAGTTGTTCAGCTTGGCTGCGGCCGAGATACGCACGATCCACAGAGAGCGGAACTGGCGCTTCTTCTGCTTGCGGCCGGTGTAGGCAAACTT
>JAATFE010000077.1 GCA_015655365.1 Terriglobales bacterium | reverse complement strand
CTTGTCCTCAATGGGGTGGCCGTGGACGCGAGCGAGCTCTGCTTGAGCCAACGGGCCGGGGTGACGGAGCCGGAAAAGAAACGGAAGATGATCGGCGGGGAGTTCATCGCCGTGTTCGACGATGAAGCGAACCGCATTGCCGAGAAAACCGGCGGCGTGGATTGGCTGGTGCAGGGAACGCCTTACCCGGACGTGATCGAGTCGAGCAGCGTGAAGGGACCGAGCCAGACCATCAAGAGCCACCACAATGTCGGCGGGCTGCCGGCACACATGAAGCTCAAGCTGATTGAGCCGCTGCGCGATTTATTCAAGGACGAGGTCCGGCGCATTGGCCGCGACCTGGGCATGCCGGAAGACATTCTGGGCCGGCAACCGTTTCCGGGGCCGGGACTGGCCGTGCGCATTCTGGGCGAAGTGACGCCGGAGCGCGTGGCCCTGTTGCAGGAGGCCGACGAAATTGTGGTGGCGGAGATCAAGGCTGCCGGGCTCTACTCGTCGATTTGGCAGAGCTTCGCGGTGCTGCTGCCGGTGATGAGCGTGGGCGTGATGGGCGACCAGCGCACCTATGCCTACACCTGCGCGGTGCGGGCCGTGCATTCGGAAGACGGCATGACCGCCGACTGGACGCCGCTGCCCTACGATGTGCTGAAACGGATCTCCAGCAGAATTGTGAACGAGGTCCGGGGGATCAACCGCGTGGTTTACGACATCACGTCGAAACCGCCCGGCACGATCGAGTGGGAATAGCCACCTGCCACCTGCGGTAGGGCTAGTTGCGCCTGCGGCGCCATCCGTGCTGACTTTGGGATGAATCATCAACTTGAAAAGACAGAGCCGTGGCGGTGCTGGGATTGGCTGCCACGGCTCTTTTGTGCTTTGATCATGCGCGTCCCCCTTGTTTTGTGCCACGAGATCGAAAATATGCCATACTACGCGAGAGGTGGCATATTATGTCGGAAACGGTAATTCTTGGAGAAAGCGGCAGAATCGTGCTTCCCGCTGCTCTTCGCAGGGAATTCGGTCTCAAGCCCGGTGATCGGTTGACCCTAACCAAGGACGCGGGAGCAATTCGGATTCTGAGCCGGAAAATGGCTTTAGAGAGCATTCGGGCGGACATCCTCAAGCAGCGGGGAAGTCTGGCAGGCATTCTGGACGAGTTTATGGCGGAACGGCGTGAGGAAGCAGAGCGTGAATAGGATTGTTCTGGATGCGTCGGCTGTTCTGGCAATGATTTTGAATGAGCCGGGTAGAGAACGAGTGGATGCGCTTCTGGATGCTGTGGAGATGGGGTCCGAGGTACAGGTAGCCATCAGTTCTGTGAACTGGTGTGAGGTTCTGTCGCGGATGCAGAGAGACAAGCTGGAAATGTCTGGAGAGAGGTTGTTGGCGGCTCTTGCCGGGGTTGAGCTGATTCCATTCGGAAGGGTCGAGGCCGAGATTGCAGCTTCGTACGCATCAGTCCATCGATCACTTTCACTTGGAGATCGGGCCTGTCTGGCCCTGGCCAAGAGCAGACAGGCGACCGCCTGGACGACAGACCGGTTCTGGAGCCAGTGCCAACTGGATGTGCAGGTGGGGCAGATTCGCGGCTGAATGCTGCCGCTTTCGATCCCGCGAGCTCTAGACGGAAGGACTCTCATTCTCCTGCAGGCGATGCGCGCAGAGCAGCTACCTGGCGGCTGAGGGCATCGATGCGGTCCAGCAATTCGGCGTGGTGCTTGTCGCTGATGGTGGGGTCGAAGGCTTCGGCGTAAAACGAGCCGTTTGGTTCCAGTTCGCAGCGGCGGACCTGGTGGAAGTGCTCGAAACCCTGGCGATGGATGACCTCGAGCAATTCTTCGCGGGTGAGCGACTCGCGGGCGAGAGCCCGCTGGTCGACCTGGCCGTCACGGACCAGAATGGTGGCGCTGCCCTCCATGGCCTGGGTGAGCCGCTTGGAGCGGAATAAGACACGCACCACCAGCCAGTTGATGGTCAGCAGGCTGAAGGCGCCGATCAAGCCGCCACTTACCGAATTGTCTTCGCCGATGATGGCGTTTTGGACGGTGTTGGAGAGCGAGAGCAGAACTACCAGGTCGAAGGGGTTGAGTTGCGCCAGTTCGCGCTTGCCGAAGAGACGCAGAAGGAGCACCAGAGCCAGGTAGACGACG
>JAATFE010000363.1 GCA_015655365.1 Terriglobales bacterium | reverse complement strand
TGGGAGCGACGAAATATCAGCCGACGACAAACAAAATGATTATGGCCCCACTCGACATTTCTGGCGCAGAAGCCACGCTCCCGGCCGACTACCTGGGCTCGGCAGACAAGGCTCTCGCGACGTTTTTCGGAACCTACTGCGTCAAGGGAAAAGTGAAGCTCTCCGTGACGCTTGCCCGGTCGTCGCTTTCCAGTCAGGCCCTCGACACAGAAGTCGACGACAAGCGCCTATCCGACTGGCAGCCGATCGAGCTTGTGTTCAAGAATCCCCATCCGAAATGCTAGGTCTCTGACCGCTTGAAGTTGTGTCAGCTTGGGTGCCCCAGGTCTCGCTTTTGAGACCTGGGATAGCAAGAACCTAAGGTACAAAATCAATTGGTCAAAGACCTATAGCATTTCTCTAGTAGGAGTAGAGTGGCTTTGAAAGGGCACGACTTTAGTCGTGCCGTAAGTGCCGCAAAATCAACGTGGGCTTCAGCCCCTGGGGGACGTTTCTTCCTCTACGCCATCAGGAGAAACGCTCTAGTTCTTTGACGATGTGAAGTTGTCCCAATGTTCAGGCCCAGGTTCGGCGCGACGTTGTTTCTGCGCCTATAGCGAAACCAGAGTTGGTGTATCCCGAAAGCACTACACCAAAGTCGACGCGACCATCGGGGAGCGGCGACCTTGCACGAAACTCACCGGGCCACAGGGACTCTAGTTTCGCTCTAACTCAAACATTTCCGAGTTATGGCATCCTCGACTTGAGCTTGATCGTTTCGCCGTCCACCGTGAAGTTGCCGTATCCGCGATGGTGGATGGTCTTTGGATCCTTCTGCGCCGGATCGGTCCAGGCTTTGACGACTTCAAGCACAAACAGGCCGTATTGATTCACGAGTTGCGTATTGACCACCTTGCATTCGAGGTTGGCGAAGCACTCGGCCACCAGCGGCGCGGCCACGTGACGGGCAGACTTCGCGGTCAGGCCGAAGCGCTCGAACTTATCCACATCGCGGCCCGAGCAGTTTCCGATCTGTACCACCTTGGGCGCCAGTTCCAGCGCCGGAATCGCGATTACGCACTCTTTGGTCGCGCGCAATGCGGCGTAGCTGTAGTCGGCATTGCTCACAATGCACGCCACCAGCGGCGGTTCGAACTCGACCATCATGTGCCACGACATCGCCATCACGTTGGCGCGTTCCTTGCGGGCGGTGGTCATCAGAACCACCGGCCCCGGTTCAAGCAACTGGTAGACTTTCGCGAGCGGCAGGTCTCTCATGATTGGGGCGCCTCCCAGCGGCCCGAGTTGGCGGAACGGAAAACTGCTTCAATCGCTGCCATGTTCCCAATGGCATCCTCGATGGAAACCGGCACTTCAGTATTGTCCAGCACGGCCCTTGAAAACGCATCGCCCTGCAACGTGTACTGATCGCACACCGGGAAAGTCTCCGTGGCGATGCTGCTGCCGGACAAATCGCCGCCGTCGTCCACAAACAAGCGCGTGGTCCGGTCGGGCGGCGCGTTGAACGGAATCTCCAATTCGATGCGTCCCTTGGTTCCGAGGAATTGCATGCGCTGGTAGGGAACCATCTGCGTGCTGCAAGTGAAGATGGCTTGCCCCGCGGGAAATTCCAGAATCGCCGAGGTCAGCCGGTCGGTGTGCATCTCGGGGTCGCGATCGATGCTCGCGACAACGCGCGCCGGTTCCTGCTTGAAGGCGTAACGCGCCGCGTGGATGAGATAGCAACCAATGTCCATCAGAGCCCCGCCGCCGCACTCCACCTGGTTGCGGATGTTGGCCGGGTTCGCGTTGAAGTAGCTGAAAAATCCCTGGACGGCGCGAATCTCTCCGATGCGTCCCTGGCCGAACAGTTCGCGCAGCCGGAGCCATTGCGGATGGCAATTGACCATGAAGGCCTCGCCGATCTTGACGCCGGTGCGCGCACGCACGGCCAGCAAAGTTGCGGCTTCCGCAACGGTCAGGCTGATCGGCTTTTCGCAGAGCACGTGCTTGCCTGCCTCTGCGGCCTTGATCGTCCAGGGTACGTGCAGATGATTGGGCAGGGGAATGTAGACGGCGTCGATATTGGGGTCGGCGAGTAACTCCTCATAGGAGCCGTAGGCCGTGGGAATGCCCAATGCGGCGGCTGCCTCCTGCGCTTTGGCCAAATTGCGCGAGGCGATGGCCGCAATGCTTGTGAACTGCCCCTGCACCATGGCAGGGAGCACCTTCTTGAGACCGATGTTGGCGGTGCTGAGTACTCCCCAGCGGAGCTTGGTAGGCATGGTGAAAATAATACTGCGGTGAGCGCCAGTGTGAAACATCAAGAAGCGAATCACTCCTCAATATGCTTCACGCAAACAACTCCGCCGCAGCCAGGGTGCCCCATCCTTGCGACGTTTTTGTTGTCGCAAGGGTGGGAGAGCACGCAAGTTCCCCGGCCCTATCTGGGACGATTGTTCAGCTTTTCAAGCACTCGCTTCAGCTCATCGAGCTTCTGGCCTGCCTCGCCCAGCTTGCCTTCCGAAGTCAGCCGCTGGTAGTCGGCAAAGTCCTTGCTGGCCTGGGTAATC
>JAATFE010000254.1 GCA_015655365.1 Terriglobales bacterium | reverse complement strand
GTAGAGGCAAGCCGCAGGCGGGGCAGGAGCAGTTAGCTGCATCAACGGGCTGGTGGCAGTGATTGCAGGTGATTTCCTTACAACTAAGAGCCGATCGCCTTTCCCCGCCGCGCGGACAGGCGTGCCGCAACACTTCCTCAGCATCGCTCCATGCACCGCCTTGCCGAAGCAGGTCATCATCCTTGGCGCAGATCAGCAACGTGCGCTATAGCATTTTCGGAATTGCTGTAGACCGAAAGCACACGATTAAGTGCCTTTTTCCTCAAGAAAAAGGCACCTTGCACGCCCCTTAAAAAGTCTATATGTATTCCGAAAATGCTCTAAGCTGCTCCAGCTTGGCCGACACAATGGCCTCGGCCGCTTGCACGGTCTCTTCCAGTGTCAGGTGGGTAGAATCCAGCAGAACGGCATCCGCAGCGGCCTTGAGGGGCGACTCGGCGCGGCTGCGGTCCCGTTCGTCGCGGGCGCGCAAGTCGCGGATCACGGCCTCCGCCTGGGCCGCCGGCTTGGGACCGAGCTGGTCGAAGCGGCGAATCCCCCGCACCTCCGGGGCCGCATCCAGAAAGATCTTCACCTCGGCATGAGGAAAGACGACGGTGCCAATGTCCCGGCCTTCCATCACCACTCCGCCCTCAGCGCCCAGTTGCTGTTGCAGGGCCACCATCCAGGTGCGAATGGCGGGAAACACGCTCACCCGAGAAGCAGCATCCGTCACCATTTGGTTGCGGATCATGCCGGTGACATCTTCGCCGTCCAGCAGAACGCGATTGCCATCGTCGCCCGGTTCCAGGCGGATCGAGGTCTGTGCGGCAAGCTCTTCCAAGCCACTGCTCTCATCCAAAGCGAGAGCGGCGCGCAGCGCCTTCAGGGCGAAGGCGCGATACATCGCGCCCGTCTCCAGGTTCAGCAGCCCAAAATGCTGGGCTAGTTCCCGTGCAACCGTGCTCTTGCCCGCCCCGGACGGTCCATCGATAGCGACAATGATCTTCCGGGCCGGCTCAATCGAGCGCAAAGGTCTTTCGTCTGCACTCATCCGCGCTTCTTCGTCTCCTGCTTGGGCCGGGCCGTAAAGCCGAACCGCTTGCTGTTTCCCGCCTTGGTGCCGGCCGTCAGAACCGGTTTGTGGCTGCTGTGTGCAGGCCGCGCATCGCTCCGCGAGTCCTTGCGGGAACTCGTGCTGCGGGCGCTGGTGCTGCTGGTCTTGCCCGCGGGTTTGGCTCCATTGCTGTGGCTGCTGCGCTGGCTCCATGCCGGAGCGGCAGACTTCGCGCTCCTGCCAGCAGAAGCGCCGTTGGTCGGGCGGCTACCGTTGCCACTGGGCCGTGCGCCGGTTGCAGGCCGGGAACCGCTTGCGGGCCGGGAATCCGAAGAAGTGCGCCGCGCCGGACGACTGCCCGTGGCGGCCTGCGCCGGCTTGCGGTCGCGGCTGTGAGCTGCCGGGCGGCTGAAATGCGGCCGTGCGGCGGCGGGTTTCCCCGCCGGAGCCGGCTTGCGCGCGGCGGCAGGCCGCGGCGCATGAGTTTCTGCGGCCTTGTGCGGAGCAGCGGAAGCCACCGGAGCTTCCGCCTCCAAAGGCTTCAACGAAACAACAGGCTCTGCTACTTCCTCATCCAACTCGCGCGAGTGCATGAAGTAGGCCGAGGCCGGCATCGACGAACTCGAGTAGATGGTGGGAGGAGCGGCAAACTCCGGCAGCGTGCCGGCAACGTAGAAGTGCGGCGAATGGCCCAGCGGAATCGTGTGCACCTGGCGAGTTGCCACCAGGCCGCGCAACACTTCGCGGACCTTGCTGCGTGCCGTCAGCGGCGACAGGAAAAGTTCAACCTCTTCCATGGTGGCCGCAATTACTGCCTGAAGATAGATGGAGGCAAGCACCGAGATCGCCGTAACCTGCGAAGTCGACGCGCCTTCCGCAATCGCCTTCTGGAAGCGCTGGCGCAGCAGTTGCCACTCGGCCGCCTGGCCGGGAGCAAGAATCACCGGGATAATGCGCAGTTGTTGCCAGAGCTCGGTGATGGCGCGCAGAACCGCGACTTCGGTCACTTCCCGGCCCAGGTTGCGGGTCAGGTCGGCGATGTTGGCGTCGGCTGTTTCCAGTTGCTTGTAGGCCTGAACGGCCAGTTGCGAAACCTGGCGCGAACCCGTCAACTGCGGGCTGCGACGCCAGTCGCGGTCGCCCCGAAGGGCATACACGTAGGGCAGAACCCAGGCAGCCACCACAAAATCTGGCTGCTCGCCCGGTTGTCCCAGCAGGTTTAGCCGCACCGCCACTCCGTCTGTCTCCAGACGAACCAGCAACTCCTCGGCTATCGCAATGTACTTGTTATCGGGAGTCGCGTTCCGCTCTCCGGCTACGGCCTCGACAAAAGATGGCGCGATGGAAGAAGAATACTGCCGCCTCGGCAGGAAGAGACACAATCCGGTCTCCTCAATCCACGTCCGGGCGTCCTCCATGGTGAGTGTCCCGTGTCCGTTCTGGCGCATCCTTTCGGCGCGCGATGCTTCCAATTGCTCTGCTGTCAAAGAAAAACCTCACTTCCAGGCTGGCGCTGGCGCCGGACTGCCCTCTCTCCTGAGAGGAGGGCTGCCACCTTCTACGTGTTTTAAATACGATGGAAGGCCCGCTGGATCTCCTTCCAAGAATACAGCAAAGCTATTGGACGTCCATGGGGACAGTTGGTTGGGTGGCTCGTTTTTGCCAGTTCCGTCAGTAACCACTCCATCCGAACCGGGTCCAGCGGTGTATTCACCTTGATCGCCGAATGACAAGCGATCGACGCCGCAATTCGCGTTCTCAGTGCCGTAAGATCCTCATTCTGCTTTGGTTCGTCCGTGTCCGCCCCGGATTGCTCAATTACTTCGCCCAACATTCGCTCCAGAGCCCCGCCCTCCAGCCCCACCGGCGCAGCCTTCACTGCAAGTGTTTGTGGGCCAAAGGGTTCCACTTCGAAACCGTTCCGCTCCAATTCCTCGGCAATGCGCGCAAACACCACCATTTGCCAGGGCTTCAGTTCCACCAGCAGGGGCATCAGTAACCTCTGCCGCTGCACTCGTTCCACCTGGCGATCGCGTAAAATTTTCTCAAAAAGAATTCGCTCATGTGCCACATGCTGATCGATTATCCACAGGCCGTCCTCGCCCGAGGCCAGAATGAACGACTCCCTCAGCTGCCCCATCGGCTTCAGCGACCCCAGGTGATTCAGGTTCGCAGCCGCCTGTTCGGCCTCCACCTGGGCCGTCTCCGCGGCTGCATTGGCGGCATAAGCTGCCGCGTCGCCGGGGCTGGCCGAGCACCCGTCCGCTGGCGGCACGCCGGATGCTGCAAACAAAGCGCTTGCCGCCTCGCCCCAGGCCCTTTGGTCGAATGAGCGCGGGTCGAATGCCGGCGCATCGAACGCGAGCCTGCCTGGAACCGGCGAAGACGTCCGCGGGGTCAACTGAAACGCCTTCGCCTCTGTCCTGCCCTCCTCAAACGCGCCCGGATCGGAATCCTCCATCAACCCCGTCTCCGCACCCTCGGGCGAACCCGGCAGCGGAGAAATCCCCGGCGGCATCAGCGAAGGGCTGGCCGCCGCTGCGGCCTTGGCTCCCAGGAACCCCGCCGCCGGCCGCGCATTGACCAGTGCCGTGCGCAAACTGTCGCGGACAAAGTCGTGAATCAGGCTCTGCTGCCGGAAGCGCACCTCGGTCTTGGCCGGGTGCACGTTCACATCCACCTCTTCCGGCGGCATTTCCAAGAACAGCAGCACCACCGGAAAGCTGGTCGGCGGAATCACGTTCCGATACGCCTCGGTAATCGCGTGCAGCAGCGCCCGGTCGCGAATAAGCCGCTTGTTCACAAAAATATAGATCGAGTTCCGGTTGAGCTTTTGCAGCTCCGGCTTGCTATAAAAGCCGCTCAGCCGCAGAGTTCCCGGATCGCGCGCCGGCTCGTCCGGGTCGCGCTTCCAGGGCGGCGGTTCCGGCAGCCCCCCATGGGCCAGCGGCATCTCGGCGGCCACCGGCAGCAGTTGGGCCAGCGTTTCCTTGCCGAAAACCTGATAAATCCGCTCCGCCGTCCGCCCTACCGGCGGCGCGGAAACAATGGTGTGCGTCGCCGAGACCAGTTCGAAATGCATCTCCGGGTGCGCCAGTGCGTAATGGGTTACCAGCGCCGTAATATGGGCCAGTTCGGTCGCCTCGGCGCGCAGAAACTTCCGCCGCGCCGGGACATTGAAAAACAGATCCGCCACCGCAATCGTGGTTCCGCGCGGCAGGGCTGCGTCGTCCACGTGCAAAATCTTGCCCCCCGCAATCTCCATGCGGGTTCCGGCCGCCTCTTCCCCGGTCGCCGTCTCCAGCGTCACGCGGGCCACCGAAGCAATCGACGGCAGCGCCTCGCCGCGAAAGCCCAGGGTCGCGATGGAGAGCAGGTCGTCGGCGGTTCTCAGCTTGGAGGTGGCGTGCCGCTCGAAGGCCAGCAGCGCGTCGTCGCGATTCATCCCATGCCCGTCGTCGGCAACCCGGATCAGCCGCCGCCCGCCCGCCTCCACATCCACGCGGATGCGGCTGGACCCGGCGTCCAGTGCGTTCTCCAGCAGCTCTTTCACCACCGAAGCCGGCCGGTCCACTACCTCGCCGGCAGCGATCTGGTTGGCAACCTGGTCGGGAAGAATACGTATGCGGCCCATAAGACTCTAGGTTAACGCAGAGACAGGGATCAAAACTCGGAGATCGGGAATCTCGACAGGGCAAGCACATGAATCCATCTTGTTGACGAGCATGGTTCCGACTTCTATCGCGCCGGAGGCGCAACGGTCGCTAGCCCCGCGCTTCAGCGTGGGGAAGGAGGCCAGAATTGCATTTGAGCCCCGTAGGGGCGACGCAAAAAGGCGAAATTGTCATCACGATATAGTTCATGCAATTGCCCTGGGAATCTCGAACGTCGCGCAAAAACGAAATGCCGCCCGAAGGCGGCATTTCACAATCTTGTTAATCCCACGCAGCTAAATGCCGACCCCAAACTCGCCGGTCTGCTTTTCGCCTGCATTCGCATAGAAGTCGTAGGGGGTGCGGCGCTTGAACTTGTAGCCCTTGCGCAACTCCGCGCCCAGGTAAATGCCCAGCGCAGCCACCGCCATCCCCACGGAGAACCAGGTGATCACGCGCAGCGTGCTGCTTTCTTTCGTCTCTTCCGCCTGCTCGATGGTCTCTGTTTCAGTGGTCATGAACGGGTACCTCCTGCTGGCATGATACCGCAGTTTCCCCTCGACCTGTCTCGCGCAGCGGCTCAGAAAATGGGACGCCTGTTTACTTCGCAGGATCGATTCGGAAAACAGCTTGTGGGTTGGACGCTTCATCGAAGCGGTCTGTCATCGGGCCGGAACAAAGCGACGTTGCCCTCTCATGGGAGAGGGCAGCGTCCTTCTTTGCGCCGGATACGGAATCGTCGTGCGGTCTGTCTACTTTTCCTGCGAGCCCGGAACGTAAGAGAGCACGTCCATAAAAACCTGCCGGAATTGCTCGAACAATTGTTCGAGTTGGCCGACTTCGTCGTCGGAGCTGACCTTGATCTCCGTTCCATAGTCGCCGCCAGCCACCCGGGTCGCCTCCTTGATGATCCGTTCCAGGCGTCCGAAGATCAGGCGGCTGAGCATGAACACAAACCCCGCCGTAAAGAGCAATGCGGCCACCACCGCCAATACGGCGATCATGATTTCGGTGCGCCGCATCGACTGGTAGAAGCTGGTGATGTCGCGCACCACGAAGATCGCGCCCACGCGGTCGCCCGCCACATCCTGAATGGGAAACACGCCGCGCACATACTCGGAGTTCCCTTCGTGGTAGCGGTCCAGGGCCTGCCCTGCGCTGGGCAGCGCGCTCAAATCCCCTTTGAAGTCGAAGATGCGACCGGAGTTCGAGGTCTTGTCCCATGCCACATATTTGCTGGAGTCGTTCCAGTTGTCGCGGCGACCCAAAGTCTCATTGGAGGCGTTCCAGAAATCGCGATTCACGTACTTCTTGTCGAGCAGCAGGCCGTAATCGTCCCCGGTCTGGTTTTTCATGGCATGGAGAAACTGCCCCAGTTCCTCGCCAAACTCCACATACCCTGCCACTTCGCCATGAGAGCCGAACATCGGCGCGATGGTGCGCACGGCAAACCCGGCCTTGCCCATCTCGTTTCCCGTCACCATGGTCAGCGTGGTCGCCACTTCCTTGTCCATGTAGCGGTCCATGTGGTCGCCAAACTTATCGGGATCGTGAAGACTCAAAAAGACCGCCGGATCCGACTCCTGCGTGTGAAACGTGAAGTCGGTGATTCCGCCGTCCTTCAGATTCAGATAAAACGGCGCCGTCGTTTCGATCAGGTGTTCGCGATCGCGTGCCAGCAGGGCATCGCCGATGCGCGGATTCAGGTTAAGCGACTGCGTCAGGGCAGCCATCTTTCTGATTTCCCTGGCTTCCGAAATCGCAAAAAGAGATTGAGACCCGGTCACGGCCTGTGCGGCCAAATTTTCCGCATTGCGGTTGAAACTCAAGTGCAGCAGCGCCAAGATCCCGCACAGCCCCACGGCAAGACAGCAGAGACATGCGGCAATCACCTTGCTACGAATCGACTTCATTTTCATGCGTTCCCCATTAGAGAGCTAGATTAAGTACTTCTTTTACGGCCAGTTTGAATTTAGCGACCTTCTCCGGATGGTCGGGCGTATTCGCGGAAATCAGGGCGAGTAGCATCCCCGTCTTCAATCCGAGTCTCCCTTTCACATCCGTGGCATCCAGCCCATCGGCTTTGATCTTTTCTTCGACACGCAATCTCATCTCGTAAAGTTGGCTCACTAGTCATCCCTTCGATTAGGTCGGTTAGGCAGACGCAGGGGCGTCCTGGTTTGGCAGGTTCGCTGGTTTTATCGGGATACATAGGATGACTTTTCAGCGATAACACTGGACTTTCACGGTATATTCATTTACCGAACAAATCTCTATATCGATTCACTATAGCGAAACCAGAGTTGGTGTATCCCGAAAGCACTACACCAAAGTCGACGCGACCATCAGGGAGCGGCGACCTTGCACGAAACTCTCCGGGCCACAGGGACTCTAGTTTCGCTCTAGGTCTTTGACTGCATGAATTCGCACCAGCTTGGGTGCCCCAGGTCTGGGGTCCCCACGGATAGGTTTTCGTCCGTGGGGTGGAGATCTCGCTTTTGAGACCTGGGATAGCACGAACCCAAGGTACAAAATCAATGGGTCAATGACCTAGGAACAACCCGCAACTTCAGTTTTC
>JAATFE010000136.1 GCA_015655365.1 Terriglobales bacterium | reverse complement strand
CACGGTGACAACGGTGATGTCGTCGTCCTGGCCGAAGGCTTTGGCGGCGTCGGCGATGTAGAAGGCTGTCTGGTTGCTGAGGTTGTGGACGCGGTCGAAGCCGAAGAGTTCGCCGGAAGAGTTGCGGGCCTCGACCACGCCGTCGGAAAGCAGCAGGATGCGGTCGCCGGGGTGCAGGTAGAGCTGTACCTCTTCGTATTGCACGTTGGGCAGCACGCCCAGGGGCAGGCCGCCGGGCAGGTTCACTTCCTGACTGTTCAGATAGGGCGGCAGGTGGCCCGCGTTGGCCAGAATCACTTCGCCGTTGGCGCTGAACAGGGCCGCCTGGCAGGTGGTGAAGCTGTCGCTGCCGGTGAGCACGCGGTTGAGGGAGTCGAGGATTTTGGCAGGGCTGCGTTCCACGGTCTGGCGCAAGGCTCCCATCAGCATGGAGACGTTCATGGCGGCCTTGAGGCCCTTGCCGGTGACGTCGCCGATCACCACCAGCAGCCCGCCGTCGCTGGTTGGCTGCACATGGAAGAAGTCGCCGCCGACCTCGTTGGCTGGGTTGTAGACGGATTCCACTTCGAAGCCCGGGGTTTCGAGCTTTTCGCGGGGGATCATCAACTCTTGCACGCTGCGCGCCGCGGCCAGTTCGCTGAAGGCGCGCTCTTGGGCGTGGTGGATGCGCTGGAAGCGGCCAAAAATGATGATGATGATTACCAGGGCCCCGGTGAAATCGGCGATGGAGGCGAAGTGGATGGGAATGGGGCCGGCCTGAAGCGTGAGTGGTGAGTGATAGGCGTGTCCGCCCCAGTCGCTCATGTCTACCGTCAGCACGGGCTCGATGATGCCGACCAGGCTCAGCAACAGGGGGACGAGCAGCAGCCCGGCCTCGAAGTTGCGGCGCAGGGTGGCCGCGATCAGGGTGATGAGGATGAAAAGGAGCCAGCCCAGAATCCAGAATGTGGATCCCGCATAGATCAGGGCCAGGATCACGCTGGCGACGGCGCCATGGCCGAACGAAAACAAGAGGGTGGGGCCTACCCCTGCAAGCAGGGGAGCGGTAGAGCGCAGCAGGGTGATATACCAGCGCCGGCGCGAGCCGAGAAAAGCGACCAGAAACTCGAAGTAGAGGTAGGCCGAGATTATCAGCAACTGAAGGAAGATGGCCAGATACCAGAGGTGGTCCAACAGGGCAGCGCTTCCCGCGAGTTCAAAGAACCAGATCGGCGCCTGGACCAGTTCGTAGAGGGCCAGCCACAGATACTCGTTGTGGCCTTTCTGGGTGAAAAAGAGCGCCAGCAGAAAGAAGGCAAGCACGGCCAGCATGATGTCGTTGATGAGGCGGGGGAGGCGTTCAAAGAGGCTATGGACTCTCCACAGCTCGAGCGAGCGGTCGAGGTCTTCGCGGTTGCCCAGGCGCAGCCGGCGGCCGCCAAAAAAGCCCGTGTAGGCCTCGGTGCCAGCGGGAACATAGATGCTGCGCACGACCAGCGTCAGGGAGGTGTCAGAGGGCGCAAGGTTCAGGTCGTAGATGCGGGAGATGGCCTGGAAGCGCTCGGGATCGTCGCCGTGCGGCCCGTCGGGTAGGATTTGCTTGCCGTTGGCGAAGACATCGACGACCGTGCCGCCGGTACCGACGCCCATGGAAGCGTTCTGGGTGACCGGAAGCTCGACCAGCAAGGCGATGGGTCCGTGATTTGGCTTGAGCTGGAGATGGAGGCGGAACCAGACAAAGGGCCGCAAGTGACCTTTGGGGTGGCCGGTCATCATGGGATGATCCTGGTCGGGAACGTCGGCAATGGACTCCCTGGCGTCGCGAAGGGCCCAGGTGGAGTCGTCGAAGCCAGGCAAGGCCGCCGCCTGGTCGGATGTGATGCCGACCCGCCAGCCCTTGTCGAGCACCAGCGGAGACCCGAGGCTGCTGGCGTCGAAGACCACTGCGGGAAGGGGCACCGTACTGGGCCGGATCGGCAAGGCATAGCGATGCGGTCCCAGCAGATTCTCGACCGAAGAACCGGGATGGGGATGAGGCTGCTGGGCAACAAGTTGCATTGCACCGCAAAGCGCTATGATGGCGACTGCCAGAGTTGTTCGGCGCAAGAGCCCTCCCCGCTTCCGTGTGCATTCCACTTTAATTCAGACGGATGCAAGCTCCAAGCAGAACATGGCGGGGGTTGCGCGGAGCCGGATGCCGCTGATTTCGGGCCGGGGTAGGAATTTGGAGTTTTGGGCGGATTTTTTCTTTCCGGTTGTTGCCAAAGCGGAGTGTGCTAGCGTCTAACTAGTTGGAGCGAAGCGGACCAGCCAGCAGGGGCGCGTTCGCGCCAGAGGTGAGGTCATGAGGGCAATTATCAAGGGACTCCATGCGATGACGCTGGCAGGTTTGGCGTTGGCGCTGGCCACTGCGGTGTGGGCGCAGTCGACTCCGTCGAGCACCCCGCCTGCGGCCGGCACGCCCGCGGCCCAGCCTGCGCCCGGTACGGTTCCTGTGGGGGGCGATACGCCAGCCGCGAAGACCACGCCCGATGTGAAACCTGCACCCGACGCGCAGCCTTCCCCAGACGACAAAACCACCGCAGGCGCCAAAACTGCCGGAGATTCTAAAACTGCGTCGGATGCGAAGCCTGCGCCGGGAACCACGCCGGTAGGCGGAGATGTGCCCGCAGCGGCCGTCAATCCCGAGAAGGTGGTTGAGCCCGGCAGCCAGAAGATCAGCGTGAAGCCTGGCAGCGTGGACGATGTGAGCGCCGTGGGCAATCGCGACATTGGCGGGCGCGGCATGGGCAACTGGTACTCGACCGACACAGAGATCAAGATGGGCAAGATGTATGCCATGGAGATCGAGAAGAGCACCAAGTTCATTACCGATCCGGTGATTACCGAGTACGTGAACCGCGTCGGCCAAAACATTGTGCGCAACTCCGACTGCAAGGTTCCCTTCACCATCAAGGTGATCGATTCGGACGAGATCAACGCCATGGCGCTGCCGGGCGGCTTTTTCTATGTCAACTCCGGACTGATTTTGAATGCCGACGAAGAAGCGGAACTGGCCGGGGTGATGGCGCACGAGACGGCACACGTTTGCGCTCACCACGCGGTCCGCGAGCAGACGCGCGCGAACTATGCCCAGTTGGGCACCATCCCGCTGATCTTTATCGGCGGCTGGACGGGGTACGGGATCTACGAGGCGGCGTCGGTCGGCGTGCCGATGACTTTTCTGCACTTCTCGCGCGAGTTCGAGGCGCAGGCCGATTATCTGGGCGTGCAATACATGTACCGCGCCGGCTACGATCCGCAGGCTTTTATCAGCTTCTTTGAGAAGGTGCAGGCCCTGGAGAAGCGCAAGCCGGGCATGGTGTCGAAGGCCTTCTCCGACCACCCGCAGACGCCCGACCGCATTTTGCATTCGCAGGAAGAGATCGCACGTATTCTGCCCCCCAAAGACGAGTACACGGTGACGACTTCGGAGTTCGACGACATCAAGGCTCGGCTGGCGCGGATCGAGAACAAGCGCAGGCTGACCGACTCCAAGGACAAGAACAAGCCGTCGCTGCGTCGGGCCAGCACCGGGACCGACGACAAGCAGGACAAGACCGCTGGTAGCACCACGAGCGCCGACGACAAGCCTACGCTGCATCGGCGCGAGGATCAGAACTAAGTAAATTTTCGAGCTGCGTTGGAGTTGCTGCTGGGTTTGTGGCGGAAGTGAGTTCGCGCTATACATGGATTGCGGAGAGATAGACCGCTAGGTCTTTGACTGCATGAATTCGTACCAGCGCTGGGTTCCCCAGGTCTGGGGTCCCCACGGATAGGTTTTCGTCCGTGGGGTGGAGATCTCGCTTTTGAGACCGGGGAGAGCACGAACCCAAGGGACAAAATCACCCGGTCAGAGACCTGGACGCTGTAATCTGGAGGAAACTGGCCCGGCCCCATGGCGAGGATGCGGAATTCGGTCCGTTCCCAGGTACGTTGCCCATGAAAAAGCTGGTCGTTTTTACGGCTGTTTTTGCGCTCATTCTGCTTTTGACGAAGATCGCCAACCAGGTGCCGCCGCCAGCCCCTTCGGGGACCGCCTTCTCCCTCAAGGCTCAGCAGGTGGTGCAGTGTTCCCCGGATGAGATCACGTTGGTGGACCCGCACATGAAGTCAACTCATCTGGAGAAGGACGCAACGAGTTGGCCGGATTGCTCGGTCTTCCAGCAGGGCGATGTTCTGGACTTCTACCTGTCGCGCGGCGAGAAGACCAAATTTCTGAGCTATGAGAAGAGCGCCTGGTGGCGCAAGACCATTTAGTGGTCAACGCCGTTTGTTGTTGCACCATCCGTTCCAATAGCCCATCCGGTTGGGGCGGGTTTACCTCCATACCCAACCGGATGCGTTTGAGGGCCGGATAGGACGAATTTTGGTCCCGAATGGGGAAGTGGAAGGCAGGAAAATTTCCTGTAAACCCCTGAAAAACCTTGAACTGACAGGCGAAACCGCGCTATATACAAGACTACCGGCAGGTTTGCCGGAATCTGCCCTGAAGCATCTCTTCTCTCAGGAGGCAATCGTGCGCAACGCCGCAGCCCGTACCAATCTGCTGGTTCCCGAGGTGCGCGAGGTCATGGATATTCGCCAGGCTTCGGACTACCTGGGCATCTCGCCGGACACGCTCTACAAATACGCCTCGGAGGCGTTTGTGCCTGCATTCAAGCTGGGCAACCGTTGGCGCTTCAAGCGTTCGCGTCTGGACGAATGGATGGATCAGCAGTCCGACCGCCAGGCTGCGGACGTCGGCGTAGACCCGTTGCAAAAAAAGCCGGTGCGGCCGGCAGTGTGAGGAACAGAGATCAAGGGTCAGAGATCGGGTGTCAGTTTTCTTGCCGCGGGGAAAGCTTCAGGCGTCTATCAACAGGCTTCCGCTGTTACGGCCGTGTATGGCCCTATTGATTTCTGAACCTTGATCTCTGCCCCCTGATCTCTGTTCTCTGCTTCCGTGATTTATCCTTACCCCGTGGACCACATTCGACGCATTGGACAATTACGCCGCCGCTTGACTCGTGCCGGCCTCTCGGGGCTGGTCATCCATCATCTTCCCGACGTTCGCTATCTCTCCGGTTTCACCGGGTCAAGCGCAGCCTTGGCTGTCACCAGCCGGGCAGCTTGCCTGTTTACCGACGGCCGCTATACCGCGCAGGCCGCTGAAGAGGTACATGCCGCAAAAGTGCAGATTGTCGCAAGATCTGTGTCCGAGGCTGCCGTCGAGTGGCTGGCCGTACAGCCGGGCGTGGAGTTGGCGGGTTTCGATCCGGCCAAGACCACCGTGGCCGAACTGGCCCGCTGGAAGGCCGCTCTGCCTTCGCGCCTGCGCCGTGCTTTTCTCACTGCTTTGCCCGTTCCCATGGTTGAGCCGCTGCGCCTGGTGAAGGACGAGGACGAGTTGGCCGTGATGGTTGAGGCGGCGCTGATGGGCTGCAAGCTCTTCGATCACATTCTGGGGTTCATCCGGCCAGGGCTGGCGGAGATCGATGTGGCAGGGGAACTGGAGCATAAGGCGCGCCTTTGGGGCGCCGAGGGGATGTCGTTTGAAACCATTGCCGCTTCCGGGGTGCGCTCGGCGCTGCCCCACGGCAAGGCCACCATGGCGCGCCTGCCGCGACGCGGCTTCCTGACCCTCGACTTCGGTGTTATTCTCAAGGGTTATTGCTCCGATATGACCCGTACCGTCTACTTGGGAAAGCCCAAGGCCAACGAGCGCAACGCATATCACGCAGTACTTGAGGCCCAGGAAACGGCGGTTGCTGCGGTGGGTCCGGGCGTGAGTTGCGGAGATGTGGATGAAGCCGCGCGCGGGGTGTTGCGCAGGGCGGGACTAGCGGAGGCTTTTACCCACTCCACCGGCCACGGGGTCGGTTTGGAGATTCACGAGTCGCCACGTCTCGGCGCCGGACAGACAACCAAGCTGCAATCGGGCATGGTTGTGACCATTGAGCCAGGAGTTTACCTGGCGGGTCAGTTCGGCATCCGCATCGAGGACATGGTGGCTGTAACCCGGACCGGAGGGCAGGTGTTGACGCCGGCCCCTAAAGCCCTGATCGAACTTTAAGTGCGAACCCATCCCACCTGTGAGTGAGAGAGTCAAGGAACGAATGAACCCACTGAATCCAGAAGATACCCAGGATCTGAAACAACTGATTGAATTCCTGAAGGAAAATCAGGTTGCCGAGTTTGAATTGGACCGGGGCGATTTGAAGATCCGCCTGAAGATGGCCCAGGCCGCGCCGGCCGGGATTTCCGATCTGGCCAGTTTGTTGGCAAATGCCCGTGCAGCTGCGGGGCAGGCGCCGGCAACTTTGCCGCAGGCCGCAGCGGCTCCGGTAGACCCGGATGCCGGTCTGCACATCGTGAAGTCGCCCATCGTCGGCACCTTCTATGGATCGCCTTCTCCAGGCGCAGGGCCTTTCGTCTCTCCCGGCGATCATGTCGACAAGGGGCAGGTGATTGGCATTGTCGAAGCCATGAAGCTGATGAACGAGATAGAATCCGATGCCACCGGCGAAATCGTCAAGTGTTTTGTCTCCAACGGCCAGCCCATCGAGTTTGGGCAGCCCCTCTATTCCGTCCGGCTGGGCTAGCGAAGAGAAGCGGAGTTAGCGATGTTAGCAGAGTTGGCGGTGTTAGCTAGCTCCGCTAACACCGCTGTATTTGCTAACTCCGCTCCCCCCGCTCGTCCCGCTCAAAGGGTCCTGAATGTTTCGTAAAGTTCTAGTTGCCAATCGCGGCGAAATTGCGCTGCGTGTTCTTAACGCCTGCCGTGAACTCGGCATACGCACGGTCGCTGTCTATAGCGAGGCCGATCGCAACTCTCTGCACGTCCGCTATGCCGACGAGGCTATTTGCATCGGCCCGCCGCGTCTTTCCGACAGTTATCTCAACGTGCCCGCGGTGATCTCCGCCGCTGAGATTGCCGATGTGGACGCAATTCACCCCGGTTATGGGCTGCTCAGCGAGAACGCCAACTTCGCGGAAGTTTGTCGCGCCTCGAATATCAAGTTCATCGGACCTCCGCCGGAGATTACCCGGCTGATGGGTGAGAAGGAAAAAGCGCGCCAGGCCATGAAGAAGGCCAAGGTGCCAATTCTGCCCGGTTCCGACGGCATTATCGACACGGTGGACGAAGCCCAGGAATGGGCCAGGAAGGTCGGCTTCCCGGTCATCTTGAAAGCCAAGGCAGGCGGCGGCGGACGCGGTATGAGAATCGTGCGCAAGGCCGAGGATCTGCCCAATCTCTTCCATGCAGCCTTTTCCGAAGCGGCCAACGCTTTCGGCAACGGCGAACTGTACATGGAGAAGTTCATTGAGAACCCGCGCCACATCGAGTTCCAGATGCTGGCCGACGAGCACGGCAATGTGGCTTCTCTCTTTGAGCGCGAGTGCTCCATTCAGCGCCGACACCAAAAGCTGATCGAAGAAGCTCCTTCGCTGCAAGTGAAGCCCAAACTCCGCGAGGAACTGGGCCGTACGCTATGCCGCTGCCTGAGCGAGATCGGCTACCAGAACGCCGGCACGGTCGAGTTCCTGATGGACGAGGATAAGCATCTCCACTTTATCGAAATGAATACCCGCGTGCAGGTGGAGCACCCGATTACCGAGGCCATCACCGGCGTGGACATTGTGAAGGCGCAGTTGCGCATCGCCTCGGGCGAGCGGCTGGATGCGATTCTGCCCGCCAAGCTTGAAGTCCACGGCCACGCCATCGAGTGCCGCATCAATGCCGAGCATCCGGTCAAGTTCACCCCGTCGGCGGGCAAGATCACGGCTTGGAACGTGCCGGGAGGCAACGGTGTGCGTGTCGATACGGCGCAGTATGCCGAAGGCGTGGTGCCGCCCTACTACGACTCGCTGATCGCCAAACTGGTTACGCACGGCTGCGACCGCGCCGAGGCCATCGCCAAGATGGAGCGCGCACTGGGACAGTTTGTGGTGCAGGGGATCGATACGTCCATTTCCATGCACGAAAGCATCATGCGCGAGCCGGACTACCGGTCGGGCAACTTCGACACCAGTTTCATGGAGCGGTTTCTGGCCCCGAAGAAGACTGAATAGAGACAGAACTCAACGCCAGGGGTTGAGCGCCAGCCCCGCGGCTTGAGCCATTTTCCTCTGGTGCAGATCGAAGCTGAAAAATGCGGCTGCGCCCAGTTCAAGCGCAGCCGCCACATGCAGCAGATCTGCCGTGCGGGTGCCGAGCTTCGGGGTCAACTGGCGAGAGAGCAGAAGTGCCCGTTCGAAAGCGGATTCAGGCAAGGCGCGCAATTGGAACACGCCGGAACTCAGATCGTT
>JAATFE010000227.1 GCA_015655365.1 Terriglobales bacterium | reverse complement strand
TTGCCGGCGTCGGTCTCAACCCACAGGAAGCCGTCGATGGCCTTGGTCCTGACGCCTTTGAGAAGGGCGGCGCGATCTTCCGCCGTCGCCGGAGCCAGCACGTCCACAACGGACCCGGCGGCGTTACCCGACCTCAATTGGGTGCGAATATCCGCGGCCAGCACCGCATCGTTGCTGGCGACGACCACGTGCTTGCTGGTATCTACGCCGTGGCCGTACAGATGCATGACGCCGGCCAGCACCGCCAGCAGCAGCGGCACCGAGATCGTTGAAAGGCGAAAAGCCCGCCCGCGAATCTGCTCCAGGTATTCCCGCTTGGCAATCAACAGGATATTACGCATCGGACTTGCCTCCCACGGTCTGGATGAAGATCTCTTCGAGCGAGGGCTCGACCAGTTCGAAACGGTAGATGGTCGCCATGGCGGCGGCTTCGTGAAGCAGCCTTTGCGCGTCGCCGTGCGGGTGCAGCTTGATCTCGGCGCGGCCGGAGTAGTTTTTGCTCTCCTCGATCTCGGCGCTCTTCAAAAACTCCGCACTGCCTTCGAATTCCATAATGATGCGGTTGCGCTCGTAGGTGGCCTTGATCTCGCGCACCCGCCCGGCCAGCACTGCCTGGCCGTTGTTGATGAGGCAGATCGAGTCGCACAGCTTCTCCACCTGGTCCATGCGATGGGTCGAAAACAGGATCGCCTTGCCCTGGTCCTTGAGTTCGAGCAGCGTCCGCTCGACGAGCACGGCGTTCACCGGATCCAGCCCCGAGAAAGGCTCGTCCATCACGATCAGCCCCGGCTCGTGGAGCAGGCAGGCAATGAACTGGATCTTCTGCTGCATGCCCTTGGAAAGCTCCTCGGTCTTTTTGTGCAGCGCGTCGGCAATCTCCATGCGTTTGGCCCAGGCGGTGGCGCGCGTGTGCGCCTCTTCCGGCGCGAGCCCGTGCAGTTGGCCGAAGAAGACCAGTTGGTCGATGACCTTCATTTTCTTGTAGAGGCCGCGCTCCTCGGGCAGATAACCCACCCGCTCCAGGCTTTTGCGCTCGAAGGGCTTGCCGAAAAGGCTGATTTGGCCGGTGTCGGGGATGGTGATGCCCATCATCATGCGAATGGAACTGGTTTTGCCCGCTCCGTTCGGCCCCAGCAGGCCAAACATCTGGCCGGCTTCAATCGAAAGGCTCAGGTTGCTGACGGCAATCTTGCTCTCGTAGGCCTTGGTCACTCCCGCGAGTTCGACAACTGGCATGGACTCTCCCGCCGTTCGTTTTGTGCCGCTTGGACTTGTGGGTCAACCGAAGTGGCCGGTAAGCCAGAAGTGTAGCAAAGCCCGCCAGACACCCCGCG
>JAATFE010000255.1 GCA_015655365.1 Terriglobales bacterium | reverse complement strand
GGATCTGGCCTGACCGCCAATCCAGCGCTTTCCGCCTCGATTTACCGTCACACCGCTCCTACCTCCGGCACGCCTGAATTCGATGCAGCCGGGAATTTGACCGACCCTGCCATGTGGGGCAACCCCAGCGCGTTCTATCGGACGGAGCCCACCGATCACTACGCCAAGTTCTGGCACGCCAATGCCATCAACGGCCAGCAGTATGCGTTCCCGTACGACGATTCGGGTGGATATTCCAGCGACGTTTCGTGCAATAGTCCCAAAACGTTGCTCGTTGTCATTGGATGGTAGGGAGCAGGCGAGCGGATGGCCCATCCTGGGACCGGGTCATTGCGACCGTGGATTCTCCACCGCCTAGGTCTCTGACCGGATGATTCTGTGCCTTGAGTTCGTGCTTTCCCAGGTCCCAAAATCGGGACCTGGGGCACCCAAGCTGGTGCAACTTCATGCGGTCAGAGACCTAGAGCATTTTTCTACCAGGTGTAGAGTGGCTTTAAAAATACTCTAATAGGCGGTGGCCTCGGGTGCGGACGGTTGATGCGCGATCCCGAAGCAGCGCAGGCGCATCAACTCACTGAGAATTTTCCGCTGGCCAAATCTTGCGCCGCTTGCAAAATGCTCTCCGGCCGGCCTAGATCGCGCCAATACGATTCGTCCGCGCGAAAGGCCGCGATCTTTTCTCCCTGCGCCGCCAGATGCAGGTAGGAGTTGATGATGGAGAAAGCGCCCTCTTCTTCCATCTTCCTGAATATTCGAGGAGAAACGATGTGGATGCCGGAAAAGGCCAGCGCATTCACATTGCGAGCAGGCCGCGCCATTTCCGCTTCGCCATCCCGTCCAGCCCGGCGTCCGCAGAGCGTTCCCTGCTCGTCGAAGAGCAAATAGCGCGAAGTCTCGCGGTCCTGAACAGCCAGGGTGGCGAGGGCCTCGCGATCTGCATGAAACTGCATCATGCGCCCCAGATCGATAGTGCTGACGACATCCGCATTGTGCACGATGAACGGCTCCTGAGCCCCGCTGAGGAAGAAATGCGCGGCCTTCTTCAAGCCGCCGCCGGTATCCAGTAACTCCTCTTCGCGAGAAACCTCAACCCTCATGCCGAAGTTATCGTTGGCCTGCAAATACTCGACGATCATCTCCGCAAAATGATGCGCGTTGACAATCACCTCGCGCACGCCAAAAGTGCGCAAGCGGCAGAGCGCGATCTCCAGCAGCGTGCGACCGACAATGGTGACCAGCGCCTTGGGCCGATCGTTGGTGAGCGGCCGCAGGCGCGTGCCCAGGCCGGCGGCCAAAATCATTGCCTTCATCGGCCTATCTTCTCCTGCTCGATGTGCCGGACCACCGCTTCCACCCCGCCATTGGCGCGCAGATGCTTGGCTAACTGCTCGGCCAGAAACACCGAGCGATGCTGCCCGCCGGTACAGCCAAACGAGACCATCAGGTCCTTGAAGCCGCGCCGCCGATACGCACTCACGCTGGCATCCACAAGCGAAAGCACGCTGGCCAGATACTGGTGCACGCTCTCCTGCCGATTGAGATAGTCGATCACCGGCGCATCTTTGCCATTCATCGAGCGGAATCGTTCTTCCCGTCCGGGATTGGGCAAACTGCGCGCGTCGAAAACGAATCCGCCGCCATTTCCCGACTCATCGGCGGGCATTTCCCGATGGTAAGAGAAGCTGAAAATCCGCACCTTCAAGCCATTCGCTGACGTGGCCAGCCCTTGCAGCTTCTCCGACGACGCCGTGCCTTGCAAGGCTTCCATCAGCGCGGGCAGGGCGATGGGCAGCTTGACGTTTTGCGCCAGCCATTGCAGGTTTTTCAGCGCGAACGGAACGCTCTGCAAGAAGTGGGCCTTGCGCTCATAGAACCCTCTGAAGCCGTAAGCGCCCATGGCCTGCATGATGCGCACGTAAACATACGCGTAGTAGTGCTCCATGAACGCGGCACGATCGAACTCGATATAACTTCCGAGGCTGTCGAGATAGTGGTCGAGTAGCTCCTGGCGCAGTTCCGGAGGCAGATCGGCCTTGCCGTCGAAGAGCAGCGACGCAATATCGTATTGCAGCGCACCTCTGCGGCCGCCCTGATAGTCCAGAAAGTGCGGCTGCCCGTCGCGCAGCATGACATTGCGGGATTGAAAATCCCGATAGAGGAAGTAATCGGTTTTGGCGCTGAGCAAAAACTTGGTCAGGCGGGTGAAATCCACCTCCAAGGCCTGTTCGTTGAAGGGCACGCCGGCCAGCCGCAGAAAGTAGTACTTGAAATAGTTCAGATCCCAGGCGATGGACTGGCGGTCGAAGCGGTCGCGCGGGTAGC
>JAATFE010000197.1 GCA_015655365.1 Terriglobales bacterium | reverse complement strand
TACACCTTTGGCAACGTGGGCCGCAACTCGGTTTATGGCCCGGCGATGCAGACCATGGACCTGGGGCTCGTGCGCGAGTTCAGCATCGCGGAAAAGGCCCGGTTCGAAGCACGCGCCGAGTTCTTCAACGCCCTCAACCACACCA
Source organism: Terriglobales bacterium (assembly GCA_015655365.1). GTDB lineage: Bacteria > Acidobacteriota > Terriglobia > Terriglobales > Acidobacteriaceae > Telmatobacter. The sequence goes on along the minus strand of JAATFE010000197.1, from coordinate 5,201 downwards.
ACCTGGGCACACCGAATCGCTTCGTCAACACGTCCAGCTTCGGCAGCATCACCGAAGTTTCGACGCCGGGGCGGGAAATTCAGATAAGCGCCCGACTCAGCTTCTAAGGAATTTTCGCCGATATGGAGCATTTCTCCTGATGGTGTGGAGGGGAAAACATCTCTCTGGGGTTGAAGCCCACGTTGATTTTGCGGCACTTACGGCACGCGACCCAGAGGGTACCCCGGTCGTGCCTTTTCAAGGCCACTCTACACCTACCAGGTCATTGATCAATTGATTTTGTACCTTGGGTTCGTGCTATCCCAGGTCCCAAAAACGGGACCTGGGGCACCCAGCACTGGTACAAATTCATGCAGTCAAAAACCTATCCCAAAACCAGGACCGGGGGGCACCCGGCTAAGCTTTATTCATGCAGAAACAGCGCAGCCCTATTGCTTCTCGAACTCCACTACCTTGGGTCCAACCGCGGACGTACACTGGCTGGGAGCCAGATGGCCGCAGCCGGGAAAGATCTCCAGCTCCGATTGCGGAACCAGACTGTGCATCTTCTCCGCCTGCGCGGTGGGGAAGATGCGGTCTTCCGCGCCCCACACAATCAGCACCGGCATCTTCAGCGTCGGCAACAGGGCCTCGGTGGCGTCGCGCCCCGGTTGCATGGTATTCACTGCACGATGAATCACCCAGGCGTTCTGCCTGGAGACGCGCAGAATGTCCCGCGCCGCGAAATCGGGAATCGGCCGCGGGTTTGGCGTCAGCAGCGCCTGCAACTGACCCAGTTCCTCGGGGTTGGCCGGCGTAAACAGACTTATATTCCACGTAGGCATCTCGTTAATCCCCAAGCTGTCGAAGAGCATCAGCCGCCTGACCCGTTCCGGATGCCGGGCCGCGATGTGCTGCACGATCGCGCCGCCCAACGACCAGCCGCCCAAATCCACTTGCTTCAATCCCAACGCGTCGAAAAAGCCCACCACCGCGTCCGCCTCGTCGAGGATCGAATAGGAAAAGCCCTTCGGCTGCTCGCTGCGTCCGTAGCCGGGCAGGTCGGGCAAATAGACGCGGAAACCAGCCTTAGCCAAGTAAGGCGCCAACCCGCGCCAATCTTCCCCGCGCCCGCCCAGCCCGTGCACCAGCACCACTGCCGGCCCGTCCTTCGGTCCCTCGGCGTAATAGTGCATACGATGGCCCGCAACCACGACCGAGCGGCTCTCGACCCCCTCCAGAAACAGGCGCGCGTACATGAGGCCGTTGAAATAACTCACCGGCCGTACCAAGAAACCGACTCCGGCAGCCAGCGCCAATGCCACCAGCACACCCGCAACCCACCACAGCTTTCGAACCAATTTCACCGGTCTTGTCCTTTCGCTTTGAGCGCCATCTGCCAACCCATCTCGATCACCCGCACGGTGATGGGGTCGAGCTTCAGCGCGCCATGGCTGTTCCACTCCGCCCGTTCCACCCATTTTGCCGCGTCCGCGTCGGAAGCGGCCTGCATCGCGCCGCCTGCCACGCGGCACAGATAATCCGCGATCACGTAATGGTACTGAACCCGTTCGCCCAAACGATGAATCCGATCCAGCAGTTCGATCAACTCCACCGGCTCGACGGTCAACCCGGTCTCTTCCTTCACCTCGCGAACCACCCCATCCGCAAGCGATTCGCCCAGTTCCAGCAGCCCGCCCGGCAGCGACCAATGGCCTTTCATCGGTTCATGCCCCCGCCGGACCAGCAGCACCCGGCCGTCTTCCACGATCACCGCACCCACGCCCACCAGCGGCGCTTCGGGAAACTCTCTCTGCATGGCAACCTCACCTTCGAATTGTCTCTACGATAGCGCTCTGAACCGTCCTTCTTTGCAACCGGGCGGTCCTCGGCAAACGCGCCATCCCGGCCCGCTCCGGCACAGGGCGCTTAGCCACGGTAAACTAACCCTAGAGCCTCTTTGTGCGCATCCTGACCCGCTACATTCTCGGTGAAATCCTCTCCCACACGCTCATCGGTTGCGCGCTCTTCACCTTTGTTCTCTTCATGCGCGACCTTCCTCACATTCTTGAGATGGTGGTCCGCAACAGTTCCACGTTCACCAATGTCGTGGAAATCTTCCTCTTCACCCTGCCCAACACCTTCCGCGTCACCATTCCCATGGCCGTGCTGGTGGGGGTGCTGCTGGGGCTGAGCCGCCTGGCCTCCGACAGCGAAATCATCGCCATGCGCGCCGGCGGCATGGGCATCGGCTACTTTGTCCGCGTGGCATCCATCGTGGCCATTGGCGGCACGGTGGTGGGCCTGGCCAACACCCTCTATCTCGCCCCCCGCGCCAATCAGGCCATTCTCGATATGGAACAGGCGCTGGCTACCACACAGGCCTCCTACGAGATCCAACCCCGCGTCTTCGACGAGGACTTTCACAACTTCGTGCTTTACGTGCAGGATGTTCGCAGCGGAACCGGCGCATCCAACTGGCGCCAGGTCTTCATGGCCGACGTCTCCGACCCCATCACGCCGAAGATCACCACCGCGGCCTCGGCCTCCGTGGTCAACGACGACACGCAAGAACTGCTCATGCGCCTGCGCAACGGCGCGGAGCATGAAACCGTGGCCGGCCAGCCGCTGCAATACAACATTTCCGCTTTCACCACCACCGACCGGCCCTTTTCCCTGAGCCAGCAAAACGGCGTGCATCTGGGGCGCATGGATACGGCCATCTACGCCCTGCCCATGGGTGCGCTGATGGAGCGCATCCACGGCCCCGACAGCAAGCGGTTCCTCATCGAATTGCACAGCCGCTTCGCGTATCCGGCGGCCTGCCTGGTGCTGATGCTGGTCGGCGTTCCCCTGGGCGTAGCCTCAAGACGCGGCGGCAAAAGCTCCGGCTTCGTCTTCACCATCCTGCTGGTCCTGCTCTATTACGTCCTCTCCTACACCGGTATCGCCCTGGGCAAGCAGGACAAGTTCTCCCCCTTCTTCGCTGTGTGGTCGGCCAACCTGCTCTTTGCCGGGGCAGGGCTCTTTCTCCTCTGGCAGATGGCCAGCGGCGGGCGCGTTCTCAGCGCCATCACCGGCTGGTTCGCACACAGTCCCAGTCTCAAGCGTGAGTGCAAGATCGACGGCACAGCCTTAAGCAGCTTTCTGAGCCGGTTTCAATCGCGTCCCCAGCGCGCCAAGTCCCGCCACGCCTTTCCTCGCATTCTCGACGAATATGTGGTGCGCGAGTTTCTCAACACATTTTTTCTGGTGCTCGCCGGCTTCGTCATGCTGATGCTGGTCTTCACCTTCTTCGAGCTGGTGGGCGACATCCTGCGCAACCACATACCGCTGACCACGGTCGGCGCGTATCTGGTCAATCTCGCCCCCAGCATGCTCTACCAGATCTCGCCCCTGGCCGTATTGCTCGCCACGCTGGTCACCTTCGGCGTGCTCAACCGCAACAGCGAGCTGATCGCCATGAAGGCCACCGGCATCAGCCTCTACCGGCTGGTAGTTCCCATCGTCTCCATCGCCGCCATTCTCGCGGTGAGCCTCTTTCTCTTCGACGAGTTCTATCTGCCCCAGGCCAACCGCCGGCAAGAAGCGTTGCGCAGCATCATCAAGGGCCGCCCTCCGCAAACCTTTCTGCACCCCGAGCAGAAATGGATCTTCGGCCAGCCTCACCCCGGCGAGCCGGCCCGCATCTTCTATTACCAGTTCTTCGACGCCGATAAGAACGAGTTCGGCAACCTCTCGCTTTTCGAGTTCGATCCTTCCACCTTCGCGCTTTCGCGGCGCGTTTTTGCCACCCGCGTCTTCTGGGACGAGGACAAGGAAACCTGGCACTTCCAGAACGGCTGGCAGCGCGATATTCAGGGCCCGAATGTCACCGAATACAGGGAATTCAAGCAGACATCCTTCTCCGAGATTCACGAGGGGCCTGGCTACTTCAAAAAGGAAAGCCTGCAATCGCAGGAAATGAACTTCGGCCAGCTCGACACCTACATAAGAGACCTGCGCCAAAGCGGTTTTGACACCATGCGCCTGAGGGTTGCCCTCTGGCACAAGCTCGCCTACCCGCTGATCGCCGTGGTCATGGCGATGCTGGCCATTCCTTTTGCGCTTTCAATGGGCCGCCGCGGCTCGCTCACCGGCATCGCCGTGGCTATTGCCATGGCGCTTGCTTATTGGGTGGTCGACGGCCTCTTCGGAGCGATGGGCACGGTCAACTATCTGCCCGCACCCCTCGCGGCCTGGTCCTCCGACATTCTCTTCGGCTTGGTGGGCGGCTATCTTCTGCTCAGAACCCCGACTTAGAGCAGAGCGCGGCAGCTTGGCTGACGCTGTATGAGACGGAGTGCGTTGCCACCAGCAAAGGCTTGGCTGGCTCGTCCCTCGCCGGCGCAGGAGCACCCGGTCCATACGCGTTTGCTGCGGCCAAACCGTCCTGTCTGCACATTGGCAAAGATCTCCTCGGGAACCTTGCGCAGTGAAGAAAGCCGTTCCGACAGGGCCGCCGCCGGGGCCAGAGCATTTTCGGAATACATATAGACTTCTTAAGGGGCGTGCAAGGTGCCTTTTTCTTGAGGAAAAAGGCACTTAGCCGCGTGCTTTCGGTCTACAGCAATTCCGAAAATGCTCTAAAACGGGAAAGAGTTTATCTTGGTGTTCTTTTTATAGATACAGCGGGCCGCTCCACTACGAGGCGGCCCGTTCTGTTTCTACTCTTAGAATCTGTCCAAAAACTTGGATTTTAGTGAAGGGTACGGGCTTCAGCCCGTACATAAACCCAACAGAATGAGTCGGGCTTTAGCCTCTGAGGGATGTTCTTTTATCCCATCTCCGACGTCTTTTCAGAGTTTCTGGACAGGTTCTTAGAACTTCACGCCCAAGCTGCCCAAAAAGCCCTTCACCTCGGGCCAAACGGCTTTCAGATCGGTTACTGTCTGGACGTCCAAGGGGATGTTGAGCGGGTTGGCAGTGGCGCCGGCAAGCTCCGACAACGGTTTCTCCACCGCTCCCACCAGCGTAGCAAGCGCCGCAATCACCTCCGGCGCGGCGTGCAGGGCCTTGTCGGCGCCGCCGAGCCACTTCAAGGCGTCCTCGGCTCCGATTTCAATGCCCTTTTCGATATTCACAAGGATGTTGGCCATCGCGATTGGTCCTCTCTTCGCCCGAACCGGCTCCGTCAGGTACCGGCCCCAGGACTTGGGTTGGGTTCAGCTCGCGGGCTGAAC
>JAATFE010000246.1 GCA_015655365.1 Terriglobales bacterium | reverse complement strand
CGCTTCCCACGGACAGCGAGAGACTGCTTTCCAGGCAGGAGTGGAGCCTTGCGTGCCGGATCGTGGCCAGCAAAGGCTTCAGCAAATCCGAACTTCTTCCCAGATTCCTCCTCCACATTTGCAAGGAGTGCCTGCTGGGAAGAGAAAGCGAGATTACCGAGCAGCGTGTCGGCATCCAGATCTTCAATCGACCCGCCGACTACAACCCAGGGGAAGACAACATTGTCAGAAGTTATGCGCGCCTTCTGCGCAAGCGCCTCGATGCCTATTTCGCGGGTGAAGGCGCCAGCGAACCGATACGGATTACCATTCCCCGCGGCGGCTATATTCCGTCGTTCGAGAGCAATGCAGGAAAACGCGAGCGGCCTTCAGTGGCTCCGCGTCCGTCGATCGCCGAGGAAGAACTTTCTTCAGTACCGAGAGCAGAAGCGATTAGCGTGAAGCCGGCTGTTGAAGATGGGGTTCGAACGGGTCCCGATGCACAGCGCCCCTGGCGTCCCGATTGGCTCTCGGGCATCGCCGGGATAGTGATCGGATTCCTGCTGGCGCTGGCCGGAGGAATGGGCGTACACGCAATTGTGACGCGGCCGCAACAGGGACCTGCGCATATTCTCTGGGCGCAGATGTTTCAGCGGGACCGCAACACCCTGATTATTCCCGCTGACAGCGGACTGGGCATTCTGGAGAATCTCACCCGGCATCTGGTCGGTGTTGAAGAATATGCCAATGGCTCATACCGTTCGGAATTGCAACTTCCGCCAGGGCTTGACGCGGCAAACTTCAACGATCTGAGCAGGCAGCGCTACACCAGCGTAGTGGACCTCGATATTGCTTCCAAGCTGACCATGCTTCCAGAGTTTATCCCCAGCCGTACCCAGATTCGTTATGCGCGGGGCATCACCACGGAGGACTTCAAAAACTCCAACGTCGTCCTTCTGGGCTCGAAGCACACCAACCCATGGGTGTCTCTGTTTGAAGGGAAACTCAACTTCAATCTTGAGTACACGCCCAACGTGGACGAGTCGTATGTGCTGAATGAGCATCCTGACGGAGCGGAGCAGAAAGTCTATCGCAACGGCACGGACACTGTGGCAAGTCATACCTTCGGCACGATCGCATATCTTCCAGGGCTGGAAGGTGCGGGCCACATTCTCATCATTCAGGGGCTCAACATGGCCGCCACACAGGCCGCCGCGGACGTGTTGTTCAACGCAGGCATCATTCAGCCCGTGCTGCAACAGGCAAGGCTGGCGAACGGCGCGTTGCGGCCGTTTGAGTTGCTGGTGGAAACCACCAGCGTGGGAGCAGCCGCGCCCGATGCCCGAATTGTGGCAACGCGCATTTATCCCCAATAGAGCAGGTACCTGGCGAGCCTCCAAGTGGTTTCGAGTCGCAATATTCGCGGTAGCAGGGCATGTCGTCGGCGCATGCAAGAGCTTCCAGGGATTATTCGTTGGGCGGAACAATATGAACGCAGATTTGTTCTGTTTTGAAAAGCGAATGCCCCCGGACATGAAATCCCGGGGGCATGGCGGTTGATATTGGAAGGTGAGCAACACTTGCAGAGTGATGGCTCGTCCGTTTTCGTTATCGTCAGTGACCGAACCAAACTGTGAGTTGTTCGGATTCATTTGGCCACCGACCAATTCAACTGCACGCTGGTGATTGAAGAGATTGAGAACGTTCGCTCCGGATTCCAGATGGACTTTCTCGCCGGTGTTGGCGGAATCTGCGGCATGAACAATATCGCATTTACTTTAGAAGCACTTTAACAAGGAGACCGACTCCGGAGATTCCCAACAAGATGAAAGAGACTCTCCTGAAGTTCAGGTCGGATATGCGCCTGTAGAGCAAGACGCCACTGATCGTACCGGGCAAAACGATGGGCAAAGTGATAGCCAACAATACCCAGAAGCGGCTTCCGAAGGTCGACGAGTAGACACAAGCAGTTACAGCCAGCGAGATGATCTGCAATACCAGGATGTATGGCTGCACGATCGATCTTGTCACCTGCTTGGGAAGATCTCTCAAACCAGTCCACACCACAACCGCGGCACCTGGGAACGCGGTAAACCCTCCCACCGTGCCGCCAATGAATCCCACAGTGATTCCGCTGGCTGCGCCGCCTGTAACTTTCAACTTTGCGCTCGCAGGCTTGAGCAACGAATAGGCTGCATACAAAGTAAGAAACGCGCCGAAGACCAACATCAATTTTCCTGCCGGAAGGTGATTGAGAAGCCAGATGCCCAGCGGCACGCCAATTACTCCACCCAAGACGTATGGGACCGTGCCATTTGGCCAAGCATCCTTCCACGTCTTCGGCATATCTTTTCTCAATTGACTCAAAGACATAAATTGATTGGCGGTCGACAACGCCATGAGCAAAGGCACGCCTAACTTGGGCGACATGAATAGAAGGCATGAGGATCCGATGGCCGAAAATCCGAATCCGGAAAGACCGCTCATGACACCGGCAAGAAACAATATCTCGACGATTGCGATCATCTGCCATAGAGGAAATCCTACGAATGTCTGACTACTCAGGCCGTGAGCCATCCACAAAGCCAGTGCAGAGACGATGACAGCAGTCGTTCCTACTGCCATCCAAAGCATCTTTTTCCCGGCGCGCGGCTCGATAACTGCGGCATTGGCCGTAGCAGGACGATCTGCAGTATGCGTCATTGGCGTTTCTTGCACTTCAACTGGACTCATAATCACCTTTTACTCAAGTCTGTTTGCCGATGAATCCCGGCAGAGTTCGACCGCATCGTTCCGTGTGTGGGTAACCATCCATCGCAGGACTACTTTGCTGTCGATGGGGCACCGGACGGGCTAAGCCGGAAATTCTTTATCGTTGCAAAGTCATGGACGGTTTTCTACGGCAGATATACATGCCGCGGCATGGTCAGCCGCACAGCTTACTGAAGATCTCAATTGCGGCTTTCGGGAAGAACAACCCCGTCAGCACCAGCGATAGCACTTATAGAGACGCCGGTTGCCTTGCGTGAGAGAACCGTAGAGGCAGGAGGCAGAAGCTTTTGGCAACCGCGCCAATGAATGGGTTGACGATTGCGGCATTCCTATAGCGGGATGCATCAAGAGAATGAGAATGAGGATGCTTGCGCATCCTCATTCCCAGGGTTGTAACTACCAGATGATCCGGCCCGACATTTGGACCGACCGGGGCAGATTGTACTGGCCGGTGATCGTTCCGAACGCCGAACTGGTCGGGCTGACATTGGGTGCGTTGAAGGTGGGGTGATTGAGAACGTTGTAGGACTCGAACCGCAGTTGCAATGCGGCCAACCTGCCGAGAGGAACTCCCTTGAAGACGGAAGCATTGACGGCGTCGATACCGTCTTGCCGATATCTTCCAAACGTCGACGGGAAGGTCCTGATGTTGTACTGGAGTTGCTGTTTGGAGTTTGTGTTGAACTGAGTCGTGTCAAACGCGGTAGAGGTTGTTTTGCGGGCGCTCCATTGGAGAGGTCCACCGTTGTAAATCACGTTGCCCCACACCACCGGGGCTCCCGACTGCATGGTGAAGGAACCGTTTACACTCCAGGAGCCAACCAGCTTTTCCACCAGGCCCGGCCTGGCCAGAAAAGCCTTTCCTTTCCCGAAGGGAACCTCATACGTTCCGGCCACCGAGAGATGGTGCGTGTGGTCATACGAGGCGATTCTCTTTTCGTAGCGGGTGTCGACGTTGTTGAGTTTGGTAGTTTCCTCGATCAGCTTCGACCATGTGTAGTTGGAGGTAACAAAGAAGCCATGCGAGAGTCTGTGATCGGCGCGCAGGTTGAGGCTCTCGAAGTTCGAGGAACCGTTGTTGGTGTTCTGTTCGTCGACTCCGCCCGTCGTACTGCTGGACTGCGGAAATTCAGGAAACGGCGCCAGCAATTGAGCCGCGCTCACGGTAGAGCCGTTCATGGCTGTTCCCGGAAGCAATCCCTGGAAAGGATTGGCTACCGACGAAGTCAAGGTAGAAATCAAGGCGTCATCACGGACGTTGAGCCGGCTCTGATAGATGGCGGGAATGTCGTTCAACTGCGTATCGGAAACCTGAAGGCGGACGGCGTGATTGCCAATGTAGCTGGCCTCGACCATCGAGTCTTTGCCGACGGGACGTTGGATTTGCAGTTGCCACCTCTCCGAATAACCCGCACGCTGATTGGGATTGAAGTAGGTGATCGCCTGACCGTCAAAGGTGGACAAGCCGTTCGCGGAACCGGCCGGAGCTTGAATGCCGGAGGGGAACGGATTAGACAGGGTGCTGGCCGCACTCAAGTAGTTGTCATTGGTTGCCACGAACGGAGTGGATTGAGTAAATCCTTCCTGATTCATGTTCTGCGTGATAGTGATGGGAAATACGAACAGGCCAAATCCACCACGAACCACGGACTTGTTGTCCAACACCTGGGGCGTCCATGCGAAGCCGACGCGCGGGCTGAACATGTGGCTCGGAGTATCGAAGATCTGCGGATGGGCGCTTGAGGCAAAGGTCAGTCCACCGGGGACGAAGAAACTGCCCGCGGGAAGCTGTGCGATCGGCTTCTTGTCGTATGCCGCGACCGCAGCCGCTGCAACTGGATTCGGATCGGCAAGATCGAAGCCGTTCACTACGCGATTGTGGCGCTCGGTCATCGGGAAGTCGTGCTCATAGCGCACGCCAAGGTTGACGGTCAGGTTGTTCGACACGCGCCAATCGTCTTGCAGGAAGAAAGCAAGATAGTCGTTTTTGATCGCGCCAAAGGAATTGCTCTGAAAGCTGCCCGAAGAAGGCAGTCCGAGCAGGAAGGCGGCGAGATCTTGGCCCAAGGGCGATGCCGACCCGTTGCTGGCAGACTTGGTGAAGTCCTGAGCAAAGTTGAAGGCGCCATTGGCGTTTGTCCAGGTGATTTGAAAACGGCGCGACTGACGAACATCCACTCCGGCCTTGAGGGTGTGATTGTTCAACCGCTTCGAGATATTGGCGAAGACCTGGTAGTTGTCGACTCCTGTATAACTTGGCGCGGTAAACGTCGACCCCGAGTTGGCTCCGGATCCGATGCACTGATAGGTTGCGGAGGAATTGTTGTCCGTGCAGGTGGAGCCGAAGTTGATAGCCGGCATCTCCTTATACGCGGAAGAGGAACCCATGTTGCCGGGGAAATTGAGAGTTGTCGCATCCATTCCGGCACTGGGAGCGGCGTTGGTTTCAACGAAATGGAGCCAGTTGATGCGAACGTCGGCGACGGTGGTCGGGTTGATCGTGTACACATTGTCGAGCATGGCGCCCCAGTTGCCGCGATGCTCGGTCGATCCCATAGCTTCGTTGTTCGCGTAATCGTAGTTGAGCGGCTTCAGATAATTGGTATGCCTGAAAGTGAAGAGGACGGAATCGCGCTTGCTGGGAGCAAAGTCGATTCTGCCAATTTGATCGTCATAAAAATTGCGCACGACGAAATTGGTGAAATAGTTGTCCAAGCCGTCCGCGTTCCCCAACGTATTGGGCAACGGATAGTATTTGAGGTAGGCAAGAGCGACCGGGTTGAGACCGCCCGTGGGATTCTTCACGATATTGTTCGCAAAGGGCTGACGGGTGATGACGCCCTGAGCATTGACAGTGGCGGTGGAGGGATCGTAGATCTGGAAGTTCGATCCCAAATTCAGCAATTGCGAAAAATCGCCGGTTCTTTCCGCGACGGTGGGCACCGTGATATAGCCGGGCAGAGCGGTCGCATCGCGGACGCCTTCCCAGGAAAAGTTCCAGAAGAGCCTATTGCGCCCGTCGTACAAGTGCGGAAGAAAGATGGGGCCCCCGGCGTTCACGCCGTATTGGTTGTAGCGGGTCAGAGGCTTGTGCACGCCATTGCGGTTGTTGAAGTAGGAATTGGCCTTCATGGCCGACACCTGGTTGAATTCGTAGGTGGAGCCGTGAAAACCGTTCGATCCACCCTTTGTCACCTGGTTCATGATGCCGCCGCCGGTGTGGCCATAGGCAGCATCGGGCTCAAAGGTGTGGGTACGAACCTGCTGAATGATGGTGAAAGGCGGATTGTAGGCCACCTTCATGCGCCAGTCGTTGTCGGGGCTGCCGTCCACCTGGATTTCGCTGGTTTGGGCGGGTGTACCACCCATTGAGATCAGAGATGGATTGTTGGTTCCGTAGGGCTGCGACTGGCCTGGAGCGCCGGTGCCTGAAACGCCCACTGAGACCAGCGCGAGCATGACGGGTGTTGCTCCATCGTTGGGCAGCGCAGAGACCTGGGCGGTGCCAACGCTTTGCGCCGTGGCCGAATCTGCGGATCCGGTCATCGAGACGTCGGCGGTTAGGACGACGGTCTCTGAAACGCTTCCTGGAACCAGGATGAAATTAACCGTAGGATGCGCGCCGGCATCGATGCCGATGCCCTTGCGGATGAAGGTTTTAAAAGAGCGGGCGACGACTTGAATTTCGTATTTGCCTGGTGAGAGCGCCGGAATCGTATACTCGCCGTCTTTGCCGGTGATCGTCTCTGCCTTCGCATTCGTATCGACGGCCGTGGCAGTGACCCGAGCCTTGGCGACGGGTTTATGCAAACCATCGATGACCACGCCGCTGATGGTTCCGTGGAACTCCTGCGCACTGGCACTTTCCGAAAGCATTGCAAGCGAGAACAACAGAAGACATGCGAACCATGCGCATGTGGATGTGATTCTCCTCCTGAAAGTTGTGCAATGTATTGCCTGACTAGTGTCCATTCCATTTTCTCCGTTGATTTTCGATTAACGATCCATCTGTAAAGCTTTTCTATGCAGCGTGGCACGATCAGCTGATGGCATATTCTTTCCTCACGCCGTTCGCTTGTTTTTCTTCACTTTCGTTCTGTTGCACTTTTTCGCGACAGATTCACAGAGTTCTTCCGAACAATTCACGATCATATTGATCCGAGCCCCAGTTTTTATCGAAAGACGGGTTACATACATGTCTGTAACCTGTCACTTGTTGCGATCCTGCATGGCTGGCGAAGATCTGCATCTTGATTGTGGTCGGAGCCAAACGTGTCGGAGAATGCATGTCATCGCGGCCCTGGAGGGTGTGCAGCAACGATGCATGAGTACGCACGCCGACACTGCATTGGGCTACGCCGAAGAGATCGCTTCACATCTGCGCAACTTCCGTGCCTTCAGCGTCTTGCCAAGGCAGAATCCCTTTGCTTCAGGAAGAGTGGCCTAGCCGCAATTTGCCTCACTCCGCCTCGCGACAGTAATATTGATATTGTTGTGAGGAGTCTGCGAAAGGTGTTTTCTACCATCAATGGCCTTTGAAATTTTTGCATCGGGTCTTCGCTCGGGTGCGTCTAAAAGGCACGAAGCATGTCTCTATATCCAAATTGATAGAGGATTGTAAGAGGCCGACATTCGCCTAGAATGCGGTTCGAAGACAAGAAGATGCAGCAACAGGAATTGCGTGAGCAGGTCGACCGTATTCTTTCCAGCGACGAGTTCAGAAGTTCGGGCGTACTTTGCCGGCTGCTGAGCTATTTGACTGATAAAGCCCTGTCGGGAGAAGCCGATCAACTCAAGGAATACACGATCGCGATCGAAGGCCTGGGGAAACCCGACACTTACGATCCACAGCACAATGCCAGCGTTCGTATTTTAGTCGGGCGGTTGCGGCAAAAGCTTGGGCAGTATTATCACACCGAAGGAAAAGAAGATCCGTTTATCGTCGATCTTCCCAAGGGCCGGTTTAGGCTGACCTGCGAACCGCGCGAAATTGCTCTACCGGTTCCTCAGGTCTTGGCCGTTGCAGAACTCGATCTTGCTCCCGATGGCGCGGGCAAGCCGCCGGCCAAAGCCAGTCCGCGCTTTTTGCTGCGCATTCTGCCTGGACTCGGCTTACTGCTGGCACTCCTTGCCGGTGCGTTTTTCCTGGGACGAGAGACGAGCCTCGATCTTCGAGGAGCAGGTTCGGCATGGCCCTGGACTTCCGATCTGGAAGCTCTATGGGGGCCGCTGACGATCTCGGAACGGCCGTTCATCCTGGTCATTGAAGACCCCCTGTTTGTGGAATTGCGTTCGACTCCGCGCGTCTATTACCGCGACCAGTCCCTCAACCAATGGAAAGATCTTCTCAATTCTTCCGATCTGAAATTGCTGACTTCCCGTAAAGACGGAACCGATATTCAACCGAGCCGTTATTACACATCGTTTGGCGAAGCGGAAACATCCCTGCTTTTAGGAAAGTTCCTCGGCCCGCGCGAGAAGCATCTTTCTTTGGTCAGGGCCAGCCAGCTCTCCTGGCAGCAGGTTGCGGACAACAATGTGGCATTTGTGGGCGCACAGAATCTTTTCTTCGACCAATTGAAGGGGATGCCGTTTGAAGCGCAGTTGATCCCCTCTGTGGAAGGCATTCGCAACGTTCATCCGCGGCCGGGAGAACCGGCGATGTTCGCCGATCAATATTCGCTTGCACCCTCCGAGGAAGGCATTATCTATGGCTTGGTCACGCTGCTTCCCGGACCACTGAGACAGACCAATGTGCTTAGCTTCACCAGCAGTCGATCGACGGGACGGCTCGGTGCGGTTCAGTCCTTTACCGATGCGAGCTTTGCGCGAGAAATCGTGACCAAACTGAAAGCGGCTGCCGGCGGCAAGATGCCGCGCTATTATCAAGTCCTTTTGAAGATCAAGTTCAAGGACAATATCCCCACAGAGACTTCTTACATCCTCTGCCGAATCCTGAACTAAGCAGCGTCATCCGTTGGAGCGAAAAAAGGCCGTTGCACCTCGAAGGGAGCAACGGCCTTTTCATCGAACACCATCTTACGGATGCCTCACCTTGTTACTGGCGCTCCGAGAAGGGTTCGACTACTGCTTGACAATCTTGACCAGCAAATAGGTAATCTGGGTTCCAGGGGCAAGAAAGAACTGATGGGGAACGCCCACGGGAATCTCGATCACATCGCCGGGCGACACGGTGCGTTTTACGCCGCCGCGAATACCCGACCCGTGAAGCTCATTCGGCGCAACGGTGACGGGATCGATCGCTTCACCGCCTGTT
>JAATFE010000093.1 GCA_015655365.1 Terriglobales bacterium | reverse complement strand
GGACAACATGTATACCCATTCCGAGGACTCCATCGGCCTGCCCCGTCTCAAAATGTCGGACGCCTCCTTAGGCGTGCGCACCTGGGGACCCACCACCGCGTACGCCGGCGGAGTTGCCCTCGCCGCTACCTGGGATACGGACTTTGCGCGCAGGCTGGGCGAGGGCCTGGGCAAGGATGCCCGCGCTCGCAGCGTCCATTTTCTGCTCGGCCCCGGCGTCAACATCGCCCGCTCGCCCGTGAGCGGCCGCAACTTCGAGTACTTGTCCGAAGACCCGTTCCTGAATTCGACCCTGGTCGTTCCTTTCATTGAGGGAGTTCAGTCGCAGGGTGTTGTGGCCACCGTCAAGCACTTTGCTGCAAACAACCAGGAGTACAACCGCCACAATGTCAGCTCCGACGTGGACGAGCGGCCCCTGCGCGAGCTTTATCTACCTGCCTTCGAGGCAGCCGTCACCAAGGGGCACGTCGACGCGGTCATGAACTCCTATAACCTGCTCAATGGCGTTCACGCCACCCAGAACGAGTTCCTCAACCTTAAGGTGCTCAAAGGCGAGTGGAATTTTCAGGGCATCCTGATGTCCGACTGGGATTCGACCTATGACTCGATCGGCGCGGCCAACAACGGCCTCGACTTTGAGATGCCCAGCCCGCGCTTCATGAACGCCAAGGCCCTGTTGCCGGCGGTCAAGGACGGAGTGGTCAAAGAGTCCACCATCGACGACAAGGTCCTGCGCCTCATGCGCGAAGTGCTGCGCTACGGTTTCCTCGACCGACCCCAGTTTGACCCATCCGATTCCACTTACTCCGTGGCCAACCGCGCCATTGCCTTGGACGGCGCACGGAAAAGCCTGACCCTGCTCAAGAACGACGGTGCCATCCTGCCGCTCGATCCGGCCAAGGTAAAAACCATTGCCGTGATCGGCCCTGACGCTTATCCGTTTGTCACTGGCGGTGGCTCATCCGAGGCACAAGCCTTTGAGCCGGTCAGCATCCTAACCGGCATCGCCAACCTGCTTGGCCCCGATGTGCACGTCCTCTATGCCCGCGGCCTTCCCAGCGAGAACGATGTTTTCTCCAACACCGCGTGGACGGGAAGCGTGAAAGTTTCCACCTTCCCCAATAAGGACTTCACCGGCACGGCCGAAGTCACCAACCAGGGAAACATTGCCGACTGGAAGCCTTCCCCGTGGGATGTCGAGAACCTGCACCCGCGCAGCATTCGCTACAACGCCGCCTTTAAGCCGGGCAAAAGCGGCAAATACGTACTGCTGGCTGCTGCTGCCGGCGAAGACGCCTTCAAGGTGATGGTGGACGGCAACGAGGTCCTTTCGCAGATTCACGCCGAAGGGCAGGTTCCGCTCTCCACTACGCTCGAGTTGACAGCCGGACAGACCGTGAACGTGGTGGCCGATTATCTGCCCCACGCCCCCGGCGTCCGCCTGGGCCTGGGAATCATCTCGGAAGCGGACCTGGTGCCGGAAGAGGCCAGGAAATTTGCCTCCGTAGCCGACGTGACTGTTCTCGCTGTCGGTTTCAATCACGAGACCGAGGGCGAAGGACAGGATCGCACCTTCACGCTGCCGTGGGGCCAGGACGCGCTGGTCGAGACCATCGCCGCGGCCAATCCGCGCACCATTGTTACCTTGACCGCTGGCGGAGGAGTCGATACACGGCGCTGGCTCAGCAAGGTTCCCGCACTGCTCCACACCTATTTCCCCGGCCAGGAAGGCGGCACGGCCATCGCCGAGGTTCTCTTCGGCAAACATAATCCCGAAGGCAAGCTGCCAGTGAGCTTCGACCGCAGTTGGGAGGAGAACCCCTCGGCGGCCTGCTACTATCCGGCGAAGGGCGGGGATACTGCGCTGCACGTGACCGAGACCGACGGCCGCAAGGTCGATTACGTCATCCCCCATGTGAAGTACGACGATGGGTTGATGGTTGGCTACCGCTACTGGACCTCCACCGGCAAGCACCCGCTCTATCCCTTCGGCTTCGGCCTCAGCTACACCACCTTCAGCTTCTCCAAGCTGCAAGTGGCCGCAACGGCCGCTGCTGGCGCAACAGTACCGGTCAGCTTCGATGTGACCAACACCGGCGCAATCGCCGGCGCGGACGTGGCGCAGCTTTACGTCTCCGATCCATCCGCCAAGGCCAAGCGTCCCGAACGCGAACTGAAGGGCTTTGCGAAGGTTCGCCTGGCGCCCGGCGAAACCAGGCACGTCACTCTCGACCTCGACGCCCGCGCCTTCAGCTATTGGGACGCGGCCACCCACAAGTGGGTCATCGATCCCGGCAAGTTCGTGATCCTGGTCGGCGACTCCAGCGAAAGTACGCCGCTGCACGCGGATCTGACGCTGAATTAAGGCGACTCTGCTTCGGTCCCCCACCCGCATTCAAGTTGGATAAGGTTGAATGCGGATGGGGAACGCGATGCGATAGTTGACTTTCGCAAGCCAGAGAGCCAACAGCTCTTTACGATCCCTTTTGCAGTACAACGCAGGAGTGGTATTCTTGCTCGTCGTCTGAGAAGGACGCGGAGGATAACTTGAGAAAAGGCATCATCTTGGCAATCGGCGCATTGGCATTTTTGGCAGGGTGCAATAACCAGGCGGACAAAGCTTCGAAGGGCTCCGGCGAACCTAAATGGAAGGGCGTGCCCTACCGCCTCGCGCTGGACGCCCAAGCAGCAAAACCGAACCCGGCGGGCGTGACCCTTCCGGCAATCAAGTTCACGGCAAACCCTGAAGCGCTGGAGAAAAGAGCCATTCTCGTGGTTCGTTTCGACGATCTGGGAGCGACGAAATATCAGCCGACGACAAACAAAATGATTATGGCCCCACTCGACATTTCTGGCGCAGAAGCCACGCTCCCGGCCGACTACCTGGGCTCGGCAGACAAGGCTCTCGCGACGTTTTTCGGAACCTACTGCG
>JAATFE010000132.1 GCA_015655365.1 Terriglobales bacterium | reverse complement strand
TTCAGCCCGCCGCCGGTCAACAGCGCTTCGTACTCGCGGTTGAACTCGTACCGATGCCGGTGCCGCTCGCTGATCTCCGTGGTTCCATAGGCCTTGTATGCCAGCGAACCCTCTTGCAGAATGCAGGCCCACGCGCCCAAGCGCATCGTTCCGCCCATCTCTTACACGCCCAGCAGCTCGCGCAGTTTATAGATGATGCGGTGCGGGCTGGCCGGGTTGAACTCGCTGGAATTGGCTTCCTTCAAGCCGCAAACGTTGCGCGCGAACTCGATGCACGCGGTCTGCATCCCCAGGCAAATGCCAAAGTAGGGAACCTTCTTTTCACGCGCATAGCGGATGGCGTTCAGCATCCCCTCGATGCCGCGCTTGCCAAAGCCGCCCGGCACCAGAATGCCGTCGAATCTCTCTAACTGCGCCTCATAACTCCTATCCTCGGGAGTTTTCGATTCCAGCCCCTCGGCCTCGATCCAAGTTACGTCGAGTTTCAGGTTGTGGTCGATCGCTCCGTGGGTCAAAGCTTCCTTAAGCGACTTGTAACTATCCTCGTACTCCACATACTTGCCCACAATGGCAATCGAGACATGATCCACGGGGTGATAGCAGCGGTCAACCAGTTCCCGCCAACGGGTCAAATCGGCTGTCGGCGCGTCGATGTGCAGATACTTCAAGATCAGCTCGTCCACACCCTCTTTGGCAAAGCCCAGCGGGCACTCGTAAATCGAGGGCACGTCGATGGCCCCAATCACGGCGCGCTCTTCCACGTTGCAGAACGCCGCAATCTTGCCCTTCATCTCCGGGCTGATCACCCGCTCCGAGCGGCACAACAGCACATCGGCCTGAATGCCGATGCTCAGCAGTTCCTTCACCGAGTGCTGCGTGGGCTTCGTCTTCAACTCCTGCGCGGCATTGATCCACGGCACCAGCGTCAGGTGGACAAAAACTGTGTTCTCCCGGCCCAGTTCCTGGCGCATCTGGCGGATGGCCTCCAAAAACGGCAGCGACTCAATGTCGCCCACCGTGCCGCCGATCTCGATGATCGTCACGTCCGCGCCGTTGGCCGAAACCTTGCGCATGGCGTTCTTGATTTCATTGGTCACGTGCGGAATCACCTGGACCGTCTTGCCCAGGTAGTCGCCCCGCCGCTCCTTGAGAATGATCTGTTCGTAGATGCGGCCCGTGGTCAAATTGTTGTCGCGCGAAAGCGGCGCATGGGTAAACCGCTCGTAGTGCCCCAGGTCGAGATCGGTCTCGGCGCCGTCGTCGGTGACAAAAACCTCCCCGTGCTGAAAGGGCGACATGGTTCCCGGATCGACGTTGAGATAGGGGTCGAACTTCATCATATTCACGCGGAGACCGCGGCTTTCCAGCAGGCAACCGATGGAGGCCGCCGCCAGACCCTTACCTAAACTGGACACAACTCCGCCCGTCACAAAGACATACTTTGCCGACATCTGTGCAACCTCTTGAATGGTTTGTTTGGATTGGACGTACCAGGTGGGCACAATCAAGTATGGCAGAATTCCGGACGTTAAGGAAACAATAAAATCCCAAACCGCGCCTTCAATTCCGAGATTCGTCCATCTATCTCGTTTTAAATAAGACATTTGCCGCGTAGCAAATTCTTCGTTACAAGCGCCGCTCGACTCACCGTCTGCCGTCAATGCGGAAATCCTGCTGCCCTCTTCCCGGAGGGAAGACAGAGAATAGCCCCGGATGGAGCGCAGCGCAATCCTGGGAAACCAGCTTCCCCCCTTGCCCCCGGCCCCCATCCGGCCTACGATGCTCGATGGAAGGTGCCAACCGATGACGACAGCGACAAAACCCGCCCGCAAACTGGGCGCCACAGGCCCCGAGGTCTTCCCCATCGCCCTGGGTTGCATGGGCATGAGCGGCATGTACGGCGCCACCGACGACGCGGAGAGCATCGCCACCATCCACGCCGCCCTCGACGCCGGGATCAACCTGATCGATACCGGCGACTTCTACGGCATGGGCCACAACGAGATGCTCATCGGCCGCGCCCTGCGCATTGAGCGCGACCAGGTGCTGCTCTCGGTCAAGTTCGGCGCGCAGCGGGCTCCCAACGGCACATGGCTGGGCTACGACTCGCGCCCCGCCGCCGTCAAAACCGCCCTCGCCTACTCCCTCAAGCGCCTCGGCGTGGACTACATCGACATCTACCGCCCCTCGCGCCTCGACCCCCAGGTCCCCATCGAAGACACCATCGGGGCCATTGCGGAAATGGTGCAAGCCGGCTACGTCCGCCACATCGGCCTCTCCGAGGTCGGCCCGGAGACCATTCGCCGCGCCGCCGCCGTCCACCCCATCGTGGACCTGCAAATCGAGTACGCCCTGGTCAGCCGCGGCCCCGAAGCCAAAATCTTTCCCGTGCTCGAAGAGCTGGGCATCGGCGTCACGGCCTATGCCGTCCTCTCCCGCGGCCTGCTTTCCGCCTCCCAGCCGGCAAAAGCCGGAGACCTGCGCTCCCATCTGCCCCGTTTCCGCGGAGAAAACCTGGCCCGCAACCAGCAGTTGGTCGAGCGGCTACGCGACATCGCCTCGGCCCGCGGCATCACCCAGGTGCAGTTGGCCGTAGCCTGGGCCCTGGCCAAAAGCCCCTCCATTGTGCCGGTCATCGGGGCCCGCACCCGCGCTCAACTGGCCGAGAGCCTGGGCGCAATCAAGGTCAATCTCACCGCCGAGGAGGTTGCGGCCATCGAAGCGGCGGTCCCGCCCGAAGCCGTCGCCGGAACCCGCTACGACCCCAACCAAATGAAGGCCCTCGACAGCGAAAAGTAGAGCGGATAGAGAATTTTTACTGCGCCTTCGCTATGGGCATCATGCTGTCCCACCTTGGTGTCCTGTCCCTAAGGCCCGCAACAAAACTCGGGTTGTCATCCTGAGCGAACGGGGCCCCAAGCGCTTTTCAGCTTGGGGGTGGTGAGTCGAAGGATCTGCGGTTGTTTTTCAAAGAACCTCTGGGACACCAAAACTATCCGCAAAAAACAAGAACGCGGCAAGGGGCACCCGAAGTTAAGCAGGAGAGGCAATGCAGGGCAAGATTACGATTCTCAAAACGGA
>JAATFE010000233.1 GCA_015655365.1 Terriglobales bacterium | reverse complement strand
GCCTATGCGTTCACCCCCAGCATTGCGGTCCGCGGCGGCTACGGCACCAGCTTTGTCCACTATTGGCGCGCCGGTTCGGGCAACAACATCGCCATCAACGCGCCCTTTGCGCTGTATACGTCGGTAACCAATCCGAACACCGCCACCACAACGAACGGCTTCGTGCGACTCTCGCAGGGTTTTCCCACCGGACTGGCTTCCACTTTCAGCGCGGGCACCGAAAACATCGACTCCATCCCGCTACACAGCAAGGACGGCTACGCGGAAAGCTATTTCCTGAGCGTGCAGAAATCCCTGGCCAAGAACATTCTTCTCGATGTGGCCTATGTGGGCAACCACGGCGTGCACTTGCAGGGCTTCATCAACGCCAACCAGAAGAATCCCCAAGCGGGCTTCATCAACGGTAACCCGGCGCTCGGCTGGTCTCGCCCTTACCCCAATTGGGGCGGCTACCTGCTGAATAATCCGACCCTCTATCCCACCTATAACAACGGCGACATTACGGCGGCAATCAACGAGTTCCACTCCCGCTACGACTCGCTGCAAGCGCGCTACGAACAGCGTTTTGTGGGCGGGCTGACCTTGCTCAACTCCTTCACCTGGTCGCACGCGATGGATAACGCCTCTTCCACCCTCGAGGCCAACACGCCGTCCCCGCAGGACGGCAACAACCTCAACGCCGACTACGGCCAATCGGACTACAACCTTCCCATCGCCAATATCACCACCTTCGTCTACGACCTGCCGGTCGGCGAAGGACGCCGCCTGCTGAGCAGCGCCAAAGGCCCGGCCAATGCCGTGATCGGCGGATGGCAGATCAGCGGCGTCAACACCATGCAGGCCGGCACGCCCTTCAACCTGACGTATTCGCCGGCGGCGGCCAATGCCGTGTCGCCGATGCTTACCCAGAACTGGCGCGGAGAGAATCTCTATCGCCCCAATCTGGTTTCCGGAACGCCGTATGTTACGAAGACAAAGCTGTCCAGCGGATACGTGCAATATGTGAACGCCGCGTCTTTGACCTTGCCTTCAACCTATGTCGGCAACGCCGCCGCCAACGGGCCTTCGAGTCCGTTTGGCAGCTTGCCCAAGAACTACGGACGTACGCCCGCGTTCTACGAAACGGATCTGGCCTTGAACAAGCAGTTCAAGACCCCGGTGGAAAGAATCAAGATTGAGTTCCGCTCGGAGTTCTACAACATCTTCAACCACACCAACCTGTATTTGCCGGGCGGCTCGGGCGGCGGTACGGTCTCCGGCACCGACAACAACTCCTCCGCGCCCACCAGCGTTGCCGGCGGCACAATCACCGGCACATTCGAGCCGCGCATCGTGCAGTTCGGATTGAAGGTTCTCTACTAACTCTTGCTGGCTTACTTGGACCCGTGCGGCTGCCGCGCGGGTCCTTTTTTTGCATTGCCGATGGAGCCAGCTCGCGCACTATCCCTTGCGCAGGGCGCGCAGGTTGTAGTTGGCCACGGCGTGAGCTACTTCCGCCGCGGGCAGGCGGTCGGCAGGGCTCTCTTCCAGCCAACTGTAGAGGGACTCGAAGACCGCGCCCACCAGGCAGCGGGAAGCGATGGCCGGGTTCACCACCGACGCGTGCGGAGCCAACTCCAGCGCCTTGCGCACGATGCCGGCATGTTCCTTGAGGAGACCACGCCGCACCTGCTCCAGGCGCAGGCCCAGGCCGGACGACTCGACAATCATGATGCGCGCTTCCTCGGGGTTGTCCGCCAAGAACATAAAGAGGGACTCCACGGCGCAGGAAAGCCCCAGCAGAGGGTCGGACTGGGAGAGCCGCGCCTCGTTCATCAGGTCCGTCACCTTGCGGCCCAGCAGCTCCAGCACGGCGGCAAAGATGTCTTCCTTGTTGCGGAAATAGGCATAAAAACTGCCCACCGAACTGCCGGCCTCGGCCACAATCATGGGCACCGTGGCAGCGTGAAAGCCGTGCGCGCCGAACAGGCGGGTAGCGGCGTCCAAAATCAACTTGCGCCGCGCATCCTTGCGGGCCGTCATGGTGAGAGATTTTCGGTAGATCATTTTTGGGAGGCTCTCTTGTCAAAAATAGAATGACGTGTCATTCTATTTTTGTCAAGACACAAGGACGGTTATGAGATCAGAAATCCCCGGCGATGCGATCAATGCTGCGGAATACGACTCTGCAATGAGCCTGCCGCATGAAAGACATACCTCAAGGGCCAAGGCCCACGCAGATTTTGTTCGGCTTGCGGCGCGACTGAAGTCGTGCCCTGACACAAAACGCATTCAACCCGGCTCGGCTGGATCCAGCTCGCAACAGGCGACGCGGCAGTCAGGGGGTACGCTGCACCCTTGCAAGGCACGGAAACGATTTGCTCAAGGGCTTGCCGTTGGCCTGTTGTTCCTGCTGCCTTTGACCGGATGCGACCCCAAAAAGCCGGTGGAAGCCGACCAGCCGGTGCCGGTGCGCGTGCGAACGCCGAAACACATCCAACATCCCGATTCCGTGGCCGCCAGCGGCGCGGTAGAGGCCAATGTCACCGCGCAGAGCGCCTTCCAGATCGCCGGACGGGTGGGCAAGGTCGTTGTGGAAGAGGGCCAGGCGGTGGGCAAGGGCCAGGTACTGGCGGAACTGGATGCAACCGACTATCGCAATGCCTACGACGCCGCGCAAGGACAGGCGGACGCAGCCCAGGCGGTGAGCCACAAGGCGCAGGAAGGGCTGCGCGCGCAGGAATTGGAGCAGGCGCGCATCGACTTCGACCGCTGGCTCGACGAGTACAACCGCATGAAGTTCCTCTACGAGCACAAGAGCCTGCCGGCCAACGACTTCAAGAAGATCGAAGCGGGCTACCAGGCGGCACAGCAGCGCTACGAGATGGCCAAGCAGGGCACGCGGGTCGAGGACAAGCAGGCAGCCAGCGGGCAGTCCCGCGCCGCCTCGGCGCAGATGCACGAGGCGCAGAAGCGGCTTGGAGATACCAAGCTGCGCGCGCCGATTGCGGGTTTTGTGGGGATGCGGCACATCGATGTGGGCGACACGGTGGGCGCAGGAATTCCGGTGATCTCCGTGCTCGATTTGAACCCGGTGAAGGTGCGGGTGGCGATTCCCGAGGCCGAAATCGGCAAGGTGCATGAAGGCGCGCGCGCCAGCGTAACGATTCCTTCGCTCGACGGCCGGCAGTTCGACGGCAAAGTGGAGACCGTGGGCGTGGCGGCAGATCCTGCTTCGCACACCTATGCGGTGAAGATTGCGGTTCCCAACCCGGCGCGTCTGCTGAGGGCGGGGATGGTGAGCCAGGCCAAGGTATTTTCGCCGTCGATGGTGAACGCCATCACCGTACCGGGCAGCTCGATTGTCCACGATCCGCTGGGCGTGGCGCATGTGTTTGTGTACTCGCCAACGCAGCAGCGGGTGTATGCCAAGCGGGTTGAAGTGGGCGCGCCGCTGGGCGACGAAGTGGAGATTCTGAGCGGCCTGAACGGCGACGAGCAGGTAGTGGTGGCCGGGCAGCAGAATGTGCGCGAAGGCTCGCCGGTGCGGATCGCGGGAGGCGGCCAGTGAACCCGGTTCGCGCGGCTCT
>JAATFE010000035.1 GCA_015655365.1 Terriglobales bacterium | reverse complement strand
CGGCAGATGGCGAAAATGATGTTCCGTCATCATGGTCATGCAATCGTCCACGGTGTGCTGCGGACTGACGAAGACAACCGGACTGGTCATGATCTGGCGAACCTGGGTCTCCCTGGAGGGGTGGTCCATCAGAACACCTTTACGGGCGTAGTCGCGCTCCGACAGGATGCCAACCAGGCGATGATCGGAAAGAACCAGCAAGGCGCCCACGTCGTACTTGGCCAGCTTCTCGATCGCTTCGTAGACCGACTGCTCGGGTGCAATCGACAGGACTTTGTTGCCTTCTTTGCTCTTCAGTAACAGTTCAATCGTGTCGGAAATCTTCATCAGCGCCTCCTGAAAATTTTCGGAAACTCAATTGCACTCGGCAGACATACCCGGACGAACCTCTCCGTGCCCGTTGTTGGCGGAGAACCGAGATAGTCAATATAGCCTATTGTGAATGCGCCGGAATAGTGCGAAATGGACTGGTTCTCGGATAGAACCAGCGCTTTGCATTCGTGGCCGACAATGCCGAAGGGTTCGCACAAGGCCACTCGGGCTATTTAGAACCTCAGCCTCACCCCCACCTGCACCTGCCGCTCGCGATAGAAGTTTGTCGCATTGATGTTCAGCGGCTGCCCGAAGGCCGTGCTGTTGACCTTGAGGCCGGTGAGGAAATTGAGCGTGGGCAACCCGCCCGATACGCTGCCGGACTGGATGTAGTAACCGATGGTCTCCAACTCGGTCACATTCTGGTGATTGAAGAGGTTGAAGCTCTCGGCCAGCAGTTCCAACTGGCGCATGTGGCCCAGGTCGAAGCGCTTGCCCAGGCGCAGATCGGCCTTCCAGGCCGCGGGATAGCGGTAGGTGTTGCGGCCCACGCCGTAGACGCGGTTGTCGCCGCCGGAGCCGTTCATCCCCGGCCCCAAAGCTACGATGGGAGCGCCGGTCCTTGTGTCGAACTCCTCGGCCAGCGAGCCGCTGGTGCGCATGGTGAAGGGCAGTCCGCTGCGGTATTGCCCGACGCCCGAGAGCATCCAGCCGTTGGCCAGCCGCCCGGCCAGGGTGTGCAGCTTCCACGGCGCTTCCCAAATGACCATGGCGGCAGCAGAATGGCGCACGTCCAGGTTGCTGGTTCCATATTCCTGGCTGAAGTTGGCTGGGTCGAGCACGTCGCTGCCCGCGACCTGGGTCGATTCGTTGGGATTCCAGTCCATGGCGTGAGCATAGGTGTAGTGGGCGTGGAAGCTCAAGCCCTTGGAGCCAAAGCGGGCCACCCTGAGCATCGCTGCCTCGTAGGTCGAGTTGGCCCGGCTCACGATCTGGACGATCTGCTGGTAGTTCGGATTGAGCCGCCCGGCAAAGCCCGTGCTTGATGTGGCCGAGGGCCAGGAAGCATAAAACGGAACCTTGATCTGCGCGCTCTTGATGGGGCCTTTGCCGGTTGCGTCCACCACCGCATAGGTGATGGTTCCGGGGTTGACCGTGGGGTCCAGATTGGTATCGATGGAGATGGGCAGCCGACGGCCCAAGCTTGCCATGGCGCTGGCCGTCAGTTGCACATGGCCCGGGAGCGCCTCATCGAGGGCAACCACACCCTGGTGCACTTCGGGGTTGCGGAAGACTGGCACAAATGCGACTGCTCCCGGCTTGACCATGGTGGCCGGCTCCCCGGCGAGGACGTACGGGAACGGCGGCGCGCCGCCCGCGCGCAGGTTGTCCGTGGGCCGCATGAAAAAGTTCAGGTCACCCTTGGGGCTGCCCGTCTGGGTAAGCGCGGTCAACAAAGTGGCGTTCTCCACGCGGGGGAAATAGATGCCGTAGCCCAGGCGCAGCACCGGCCAGCGAGCTTCCGTGTTTCCCAGGGCCAGGCTCACCCTCGGCCCCCAATTGTTCCCCAGGCCGGGCAGCCTGGCCGTTTGCGGAAGTTCGGGATTGACGACAGCCGCAATCGGCGGCGGCAACTGCTCCCGCTCCCAGCGCAACCCGGCCGAGAAGACCAGCAGCTTTTTCGGTTGCCATTGGGAGGTCGCATAGCCGGCCCAATCGTTAGTGCTGAGCCACCAGTCGGTGGGGCCCATGGTCTGCGAGTAATAGGAAAAGCAGGGCAAGTAGCCGAGGCCGTGCAGTGTGCCCGTAGTGTCGCGCCACACCTTGCCCGTTTGGTCGCAGTTGTGCTGGTTATAGGGATTGAGTTGGCCGGCAAGCCCAAAGGACGCAAAGGTCAGCGCGTCGGAGGCGAAGTTCTCCACATTGGCGTAGGTGTAGGTGCCGGTCTGGTTGCGCAGCAGGCCGGTTGCGTCCCGATTGTGGCGCAGGTCAAAGCCGGCTTTCACCAGTAAGCTGCCGCGGACCCAATCCAGCGATTCCTGCGCCTCGTAAAGGTGCTCGTCGGGATAGCTGCCTGTGCCGAAGCGCGAGGGATTGCCGAGGGTGAAGCCGTAGCGGGAGTCCACCGCCATCTGCGGCAACTGGCCCCAGACGTTCGGTTTGAGGAGCGTTTGCTCGAAGGGCGAAGGCGTCTCGGCATGTGCGCTGAGGATGCTGCGCCCTGCCGAGCCCTGGGTCACGGCCAGCAAATTGGGAGTGAGAAACGCTTCCCAGCGGGCCAGCAACCATTCCTCACTGGCCTGGCTCGAGCCGAAACTGTGGCTCGCGTAGGTTTCCGCGGTTCGGGTGAGTCCGCCACCGGGCGCATTCCAACTGGCACCAATACCTTCCAGCGTGAAGCGGTGCCGCTCGGCCGCTTCCCAGTCGATGCGGGCAAAGCCGGTCCACTGCGTGGCCGTTCGGGGTCCGGGGCCAAGCAGGCCAGCGAGCTTTTCCAGCAATTTGGAGTAAGCCGCCAGTCCCGCCGCCACGGGATTGCTACTGCTCAAGCCCAGCCGCGCGCTCAGCACCTGCATTTGGTCATTGGAAGGCTGGGCGAAGAACTGGTCGGGATGCTTGACCGTGGCCAGCCCCGGATCGTTGCGCTGGTAACCGTCGAGGGCGGCGAACCAGAAGAGCTTGTCGCGGTGAAGGTGGCTGCCGAGGCCGATTCCCCAGCTCGTTTCGTGGTCGGGAGGGGTAAAAGGCTCGGCCGTAAAGGCCGGAGAGACGCTCAACGTGGCCGGCGCGGTCTCTTTAACCCACTGGGTGAACGGGTTGCGCGCCCCCCAGGTGTTCTGGCGGTCGAAGTAGAAGCCCTGGCCGTGCAGGCCGTTGACGCCGCCGCGTGTCTCCACGTTCATGCGCCCCCCGGCAGCGCGCGCAGCCGGGGCCTCCACATTGCCAGCCGCCGTCTGCACCGCGCGGATCGCCGCCTCGCTCACGGCGAAGCCGCGCCCGCCGGACCAGCCATTCTGCCCGGAGGAGCCCTGGCGGCCAAAAGCCAATTTCGTGCTGGCGCCATCCACGGTGGTTTCAACCGCCTGCTGGCCGGGAGAAGCCGAACCGCGCGCCGGAGCCGTATCGAGCACAAAATCCTGCCAGTGCCGACCACTGATGGGCAGCGCCTGCAACTGCTCGCCGGAGACTTTTCCCGTCAGCGCCAGCGTCGCCGGATCTGCGTTTTGAGAGGCGGTCTCAACCGGCTTGGTGCGCTTCTGCGCAAGCTCGATGGCCGTCTGGGCCGCGCTAGCCGCAGCGTCGCTCAAGACCAAACCTCCGGCAAGCGAAGCTGCAAGTGCGGTCATCCGCTGCGCCGGGTTCACCCAGGCGCTCCCGATCGGAGGCAGCGTTTTCAGCGCTTCGGCGGGCAGATCGGCAGTCAGCACCACGGCAACTGTCGCGGGCATGGGAAACCATGGAGCGAGCCAGCGCTGGCCGCGCAAGGGCAGTTGCCGTAGCGGCTCGGTTGCCAGCGAAGCAGTCAGCTCCGGCGAAGCCGTGCCGATGAAATGGAAGACGATCTGGATGCTCCGGGGCGAAAACGGCTCGAACTGCATGGCCGCCTGCAAGCGCGCCTCGTGGCCAGCGGTAATCAGAACGCCCTCCAGGCGCCCCTGACCCAGTTGCGGGCTGGCAGCTTCCAGCGTGTACTCACCCGCGTCCAGCCCGGCAAACCGGTAAGCCCCGTTCCTGGCAGTGACGGCGCGCATCTCCAAGCCGGTGGCCTGATTGCGCACGGTCAGTTGCACGCCGCCCAGCGGGGCCGAGTGCAGGTCGGTGAGTGAGCCCGAGAGAGAGCCGCTCTCGGGCGATTGCGCCAGAAGAACCGTCCCCGCGCCCACCAGCAGCGCAGCCACCGCCAGGAGCGGCATCCAACTCCGTTTGCCCTTTGCTGCCATCGAGATCCCTGCTCGCGGCAGACCTGGGAAACAATCAATCAGCTACGTCCAGCCCGCTCTTGGGGCGAGTCTGGATCGGACAATCTCGCCGGCCACGGAACCGTTGCGGCTCTTTCAAAACGGGAAACTCCCGTTTTGGGTCAGCCCTTTTGCCTTGCTGCTTAATTGCAAGCGATTTTATCCCCGGCCGGATAAGTGAACAAGTTTTTGTTTTTCCCAGTAAACTGAAATGAGGTGTATTGGATTTGGCCCCGCCAGTAGGCACTGGAGAGCGAATCCCGGCAGCCAACTCTCTTCCCCCTGGCAGGTAGGTCAAGCAATGTTTATCGATGAAGCTAAGATTCGCGTAAAAGCCGGCGACGGCGGCAATGGCTGCATGGCTTTTCGGCGCGAAAAGTTTGTTCCCCGCGGCGGTCCTTCGGGCGGCGACGGCGGACGCGGCGGCGATGTGATCATGGTCTCGTCGCAGCGCCACAACACCCTGATCCACTTCCGCTACAACCCGGAGCACAAGGCGCAGCGTGGCGAGCACGGGCTGGGGTCGAACTGCCACGGCCTGGACGGCAACTCCATCGTCCTCAAAGTCCCTGTGGGCACGGCACTTTACGACCTCGACACGGGCGAACTGGTGCACGATTTTCAAGAGGCCGACGAGCAGGTCGTCATTGCCAAAGGCGGGCGCGGCGGGCGCGGCAACCAGCACTTTGCCAACCCCGTCCACCAGGCTCCGCGCGAGCACGAAATGGGCCGCGCCGGCGAAGAGCGCAACTACCGGCTCGAGCTGAAGCTGCTGGCAGATGTGGGCCTGGTCGGCTACCCCAACGCGGGCAAGTCGACGCTGATTTCGCGCATCTCCGCGGCCAAGCCCAAGATTGCCGATTATCCTTTCACCACCCTGGAACCCAATCTCGGCGTAGTGACGGTAGGCGAAGAGCCCGACCTGGAATCCTTTGTGGTGGCCGACATGCCGGGCCTCATCGAGGGCGCACACCTCGGCTCCGGCCTGGGCACCCAGTTTTTGCGCCACATTGAGCGCACCCAACTGCTGGTCCATCTGGTCGACGTGTCGGACGCCTCCGGCCGTCCCGACCCGGTGGAAGACTTTAAGGTCATCAACCAGGAACTAGCCAGCTTCTCGACCAGCACCGTGGAAGACCCAATGGTCAGCGAACCGGTCACGGTGATCGCTCACCCGCTAGCCAAGAAGACCATGATCGTTGTGGCTACCAAGATCGACTCCGCCAACCCGGAGAAGCTCAAAAGGCTCACGACACACCTCAAGCGGCGGAAGCTGGAGTTCCACGCCATCTCGGCAGTCACCGGGCAGGGTGTGGACGAGCTGAAGTGGTCCCTGGCGCGTCACTTGCGGCCGACCGTGGAGGAATAGCGCAGAACTGGGCTCCCAATTTGGCGGCGGTGGACGTTTTGGATTGTGGCGTCCACTGTAGCCGCGGCCTGAAATCTCAGTGAACAGGTGCGCCGGCCTCAACCCGGCGTCGATCGATCCGCACATAGGGGAGGCCGACGAGTCTCCCCTACGCGTGTCCGGCGGTAGCGGCTCGCTTGCGGCGGCGGGAAGTAATTATCATGAAGTAGATCATGACAACGACAGCCAGCAAGAGCGTTCAAAGCGCAGTGGTTGAGGGTTCAGTTCGGTCGAAAGACGACACTCCCATCGGGTTTTTCCGGGTCGGCAGCGGACCTGCCCTCGTGTTTGTCCACGGCAGCATCTCCGACCACCGCGACTGGAAGAAAGTCGCCCGCATCCTCTCCTCGCGCTTTACCTGCATCCTGATGGACCGGCGAGGCCGAGGCCACAGCCGCAACATCACTGCCGCATATTCCATCCAGAACGAGTACGAGGACGTGGCCGCCGTTGTCGTGAGCGCGGGCCCCGATGTTTGCCTGGTGAGCCATTCCTTCGGAGGCGTTTGCGCACTCGGCGCGGCCATGCTTTCACCCGTGCGGCGGCTGGTGGTCTATGAGCCGCCCTACCCCATCGGCAGGCCGATTGCCGGGGCGAATCTGATTCCCTTCAAGCAGGCCCTTGCCGCGGGAGACCTGGATCTGGCGTTGACCATCGGCATGGAGAGGTTTGTTTGTCTGCCCCCGGCGGTAGTAGCCGCCACGCGCCCTTCCAAAGCCTGGCCGCACATGCGCGGTCTGGTCACGAGCTGGACCCGCGAGTTGGAGGCCATGGACGCGCTTGGCAGCGATCTCTCGGCATTCCGCCAGTTGCTCACGCCCACCTTGCTGCTGCGCGGCAGCGACAGCCAGAAGTACCCCTTCCAGGCCGCCGTGCGCGAGTTGCAGCAGACCCTGCCCCACGTGGTGGTTTCAACCCTCCACGGACAAAGCCACATGGCCATGCGCCTTGCTCCGCAACTGGTCGCCGATCGTATTGCGCAGTTTGTGTCGGAATAAAGTGCGCAGGACGGCGCTGCATTGGAGAGCCGTAGGTCTCAAATGTGGGGCCGGGGCCCGCAAGCATTCGGCCCCTTCATTGAGTACCTCTCAGTACCCGGCCTCACGCCCATGCCGGACCGCCAGGATCACGACTTCGTTCCCGTCGTAGTGATACAGAGCCACATGCGCACCGCTCCCGAACTCAATCACCCACTCGCGGAACTCGGTCGGCAACTCTTCCACGGGACGGCCCATCTCAGCATGCTTGCCCAGCAAACTCACGCCCTGCCGGATCGCCTGGAGGTCGCGCTGCGCCGCATCGCGGCTCTTGGGAGCCAGAAAATCATGCAGCCGGGACACATCCTGCAAAGCCGCTTGGGACCACTTCAATCGTGGCATGCAGGGGCCTCTGCGTCCTCACCCGCTTCGAGTTTGGCAAGCCAGGCGTCGGCTTCTTCGGCGGTCGCGTGCAGGCCGGTCGTCTGGTAGTGATTCCAGGCCGCAAGTGCGTCCTGCCGCAACTGCTCCCGCTTCTCCTCGCGCCCCACATACTGCTCAACGGCCTCCCGCATAATCCAATGCGGAGACCGCCGCCGCGCCAAGGCGAGCCGCGGCACACGCTCTTTCAGTTCAAGATCGAGCTTCAGGCTGGTAGTAGAAGGTGTCGGCATATAAAGTACTCCGAGGTGTTACCTGGTGGTAATTTATCACTCTTTTGAGTCTACGCAATGGGAAACGGCCGCGCGAATGGCGCACGGAGCAGTAGAGGTTCATGGTGCCCTAGGTCCTAGGGTCTGTTGACGTTCATGGCGAGTTTTTCCGTAATCGGATACATTTGGATTT
>JAATFE010000443.1 GCA_015655365.1 Terriglobales bacterium | reverse complement strand
TATGCCGATTCGAGCTTCCGCCGCCGCCAGGACCGCATCGAAATGCCCCAGGCCATCACCTTCGGCCTCGAGCACGGACTCGGCCTGCGCAATGCCCTGCTCTCCGACCGCGGCGTTGACGAGTTCCTGCTCACCAATATGCCCGCCGACAACGGCCAGGAGCTCGACTACAACCGGATGCCGATTCCCTTCCGCTGCGTGGCCACCGACCTGAACACGCTACAGCCAGTCACCTTCGACCGCGGCCCGCTGCCCCAGGCGGTGCGCGCCTCCATCTCCATTCCCGGCGTCTTTCCTCCGGTCCAAGGGCGCAACGGCCACTATCTGGTCGATGGCGGCATCCTCGATAACCTGCCCACCGACGTGCTCAAGCGCGAGTTGCACGCCGACACCGTCATCGCCGTGCATCTGGAGGATGCCCCCCTCTCCGGCTCGGACACCAGTTCCATCGTCGGCGTGCTCAATCGCGCCTTCTCCGCCGGCATCGTCGCCAACGTGGAGCAGGCCGAGCGTCTGGCCGATGTGGTCGTCAACGTCCCGGTCGGCAAGTTCTCCACCTTCGACTACGCCAAGGCCGCCGATCTGGTCGCCGCCGGCTATCAGGCGGCGGAGCAGAGCCGCGCCAGCCTGCTGCGTTTCGCTCTCGACGAGCAGGGCTGGAAAATTTATCTTGCCGACCGCGAGAGCCGCCGTCTGCCACTGCCCGGCCTGCTGCGCCAGGTGCGAGTCGTGGACGGCGAACCGGGAGCCATTCGCCAGGTTCAGAGCGACATGAAGCCGCTCGAAGGAAAACCCATTTCGCCGGCCCACACCCTCGACGCCCTGAAGACCATCCAGTCCAGCGGCGAATACAACGCCACCTACGAAGCCTTTTCGCCCACCCCCAGCGCCACCGCTGTCCCCAATCCCGACACCGGGATACTGGTGCGCCTGAGCAAAGACCCCATCGGGCCGCCCTATCTGCTCTTTGGCCCCACCCTGGCCGCCTCCACCTCCAACATCACCCGCATGGAGGCAGCCTTCCGCGTGGTCGACCAGAATCTGGGCGGCTACGGCTCCGAACTGCGCGCCGGGGCCGTGGTCGGCTACCGCACCAATCTCTCCGCCGAGTACTACCGCCTGCTCAGCCCCAGCGGATACTTCATCGAGCCCCACATTGGCATCGTCCGCGAACCGGTCTACCTCTGGGCTAACCAGAAACGCGTCGCCGAGCGCTTCCAGCAGGATCTCGGCGCGGGCCTGGAAGCGGGCCGCACCTTCAGCAACAGCCTGCAAGCCTCCGCCGAATGGCACGCCATCGACACCCGCTGGAGCCTCAAAACCGGCACTGGCGGCGGGCCTTTCCTTTCCGGAACCGCGCAGACCGGCCTCGTGCATTTCAAATTGGACAAGGCCGCCGCCAGCGCCATCTCGCCCAACGGCTTCCGCATTTCCGCCTCTGCCGGAGCGCTCTACCACGCCTCGCAAAGCGACAACGCCCCCATCGTCGAGATCGCCGTCGATCGCACGCGGCAGTGGAGAGAACGCAACATTCTGGCCGTGAGCGCGGACCTCAACTCCTATCTGCGCGCCAGGGTAGCCGAGCCCTACCGCTTCACGCTGGGCGGACCGATGCGCCTCTCCGCCTCCTCGTTCGACGAGTACCGCGGCACCGACACCTTCCTGACCCGCGCCGGCTACCTGCGCCGCATCGCGGCTCTGCCCACCGGACTGGGGCAGGGCCTCTATGCCGGCATCTCCTACGAGAACGGCCAAATCTGGTCCCCGGACCAGCGCGCAATCCTGCGCCAGGACGGAACCGCCGGCCTGATCGCCAACACCCCCATCGGCTTCGTCACCCTGGGCCTCTCAGTAGGCGACGCCGGCCACCGCAAAGTCTTCGTCACCCTGGGACGGATGTTCTAGCGTCCTTTCTCCCAAGTCCATATAAAAACGAACTGTCATCCTGAGCGACCGAAGCGAAGCGTAGGGAGTCGAAGGACCTGCGTTTCATTTGCTGGGAATTGCGCGGACTGACTCTAAATGCGGGATGCTCGATAACCTCTGAATAAGTCGCCGCATTGAAAGGGCACGACTTCAGTCGTGCCGTAAGCAACACAAAATGAAGGCGGGCTCTAGCCCCCGAGGGGTGTCTTCTAGCGGATTCGCCAGGGTGCCCCATCCTTTGCGCGCCCTTTGCGAAAAGGGTGGGAAAGCACAAGCCTCGCCCCGCCCTGTCGAGTAGCCCCGGGGAATTTCACCCCGAGGCCCTCACGGGTAGGGTCGGGAGCAG
>JAATFE010000490.1 GCA_015655365.1 Terriglobales bacterium | reverse complement strand
GGCCATCATCGCCGCCAGCGGGGCCGTCACGGCCGGGTCGGAGACGACCGAAGTCCTGCTGCCGCATCGGGGCGTGCTGCGCGTCTGCGCCACGACGACCGTGAAATTGGCAGCGGACTCCAGCGTTCCTTCCGGCGAAATTCCGGGACTGATGATGGCCATGGATCACGGAGCCGTCGAGGCCAGCTTCGCCACCGGGCGCAACTCCGACATTCTGCTGACACCCGACTTTCGCATTCTGATCGGGGGACCCGGCGCGGCCGAGGTGAAGGTAAGGCTGGGGCAGCACGGCGATACCTGCGTGGACAACGCCGGGGTGAACGCGCCCTATGTGCTGGTTTCAAGCGTTTTCGACGGCGGAGCCTATCGCGTGCAGCCGGGCCAGCGGGTCATGTTCCAGCACGGCAGCCTGCACGAGGTTGTGGATCACGAGAAGGAACCTTGCGGGTGTCCGCCACCCGCTGCCGCAACCAAGGGAAACGAATTTCCCCTGGCGCAGAGCGAGGGACTTGCGCCGCTGCCGAAACCGGCGCCAGCGCCGGTGAATGCCGGGGGCACGGCTTCGCAGACGATGGAAACGCTGGCCTATAACGGCGCGGAACATGCACCGCAAACGACTGCATCGGAGCCGAAGCCTGCTGAAGCAAACCAGCCGCCGGTGGCGAAGAAGAAGCCGGGATTCTTGGGGAGTGTGGGGCGGTTCTTCCGGCGCATCTTTGGGGCGGAGTGATTTGACGGATTGACCGAACAGGTTGAGAGTTGAGGTTTCCCGCCCTTTCGCCAGAAAGAAGCGAAAGGATGGGGCACCCGCTCTCCCAGGTCTCAAAAGCGAGACCTCCACCCCACGGACGAAAACCTATCCGTGGGGACCCCAGACCTGGGGCACCCAGCACTGGTACGAATTCATGCAGTCAAAGACCTAGCCCCGCTTCGGGGGGATAGCGAGTTGGCCGACCGGCGAAGGGCGCTGCAACGCTTGTTTGGAGGGGTGTTGAGGGCCGTCGGACGGCCCCTCTTGCACCTCGCTCCCGGTGGTATACTCACAGGGTCAGGCGCGTGCCGCGCCGGTATTTTCTAGTACAACTGAGGTTCCCATGTCAGGCCATTCAAAATGGGCCAAAATCAAGCACAAGAAGGGCGCGCTCGATGCCAAGCGCGGCAAGATATTCACCCGTTTGCTCAAGGAAATCGCTGTCGCCGCAAAGGGCGGTGGTAACCCCGATACCAACGCCCGCCTGCGCACAGCCGTTCTGGCCGCCAAGGCGGAAAACATGCCGCAGGACAACATCAAGCGCGCGATCCAGCGCGGCACCGGCGAGTTGGAAGGCGTCAACTACGAGGAGATCAGCTTCGAGGGCTACGGCCCTGGGGGCGTCGCCATCATCGTCGATGTCATGACCGACAACCGCAATCGCGCGGTCAGCGAGATCCGTCACGCTTTTTCGAAGCACGGCGGTAACCTGGGCGAATCCGGATCGGTCCGGTTCATGTTCTCGAAGAAGGGCCTTATTGCCATCGAGAAGGACGCAGCCGGCGAAGAGCAGTTGATGGACATCGTGCTCGAACATGGTGGCGACGACCTGAACGACGAAGGCGAAACCTGGGAGATCACGACTGAGCCGAACGCGCTGGAAGGCGTTGTGACTGCGGTCAAGGCCGCGGGCATTCCGATTCTGTCGAGCGAAGTGACGATGCTGGCCTCGACGTATACGAAGCTCGAAGGCAGCCCGGCCAACCAGATGATTCGTCTGCTCGAAGTGTTGGAAGACTGCGACGATACGCAAAACGTCTATTCGAACTTCGACATGGACCCCGACCAGATGGAAGAAGCGGCCGGATAACCCTGTCGCAGGCAGGCATTGAAAGGCCGCCCGGATGTGGCGGCCTTTTTATGGAGATTCGAAAATTTCTACCGACAGAAGGGAAGAACGTTGACCCGAACGGCGAGAGTTTTGATGTTTGTTCTGATGGCGGGCGGCCTGATTGCATCCGCCGAAACACCGGATGGGCCGGCAGCGGCCGACAACCCCGTTGCCCAGGTGCGCAATGCGCGGAGCTGGGAGTACGGTCCCTTCGCCAACTGGGGCACGGGCGTGGGCGACCGCTCGGACTTCAAGTTTTTTTGGGCAGGGTTTCAAGCGGGCAAGTCGATGACGCCGGTGCTTCATGCCGGAATCTTGACCGGCCAGTTCGAGTACGGCGCCAACCTCATTCCTTTCTGGCAATCGTATACGCCGGCTCCTCATCAGCAGGCCTTTACCTACCAAGGGAAGAGCTATGTTGCGCCTGTGGGCGGCGGCACCTATACGGGCGCCAGCATGACCCCGGTGATTTTGCGCTGGAACTTCCTCACAAAATCGCGGCGCGTTCAGCCGTGGTTTCAGGGCGCAGGCGGACTGATCTATACCTCCCACAAATATCCGCCGGAGGTCCTGGTTCCGCACGGAACGCCGGGCGCAACTTCCGTGTGGAATTTCACGCCGCAGGGCGGCATCGGCTTGCACTATTTCACGCGGCCCAAGCGCTCCATCGATCTGGGCGTGAATGCGGTGCACATTTCTTCTGCATCTCTGGGCGACCGCAACCCCGGTGTGAACGCCAGCATTCAGGTGCAGTTTGGTTACACATTCTGGAAATAGCAGGGACCTCCGGCGACAGGCTTCGGCCTGTGCGGGGTGGAGAGAACATGAGCGGGCCGTTAGTCGAGTGCGTTCCCAACTTCTCCGAGGGCAGGGATGCCCGGCGCGTCGAGGCGATTGTGGCCGCGATGCGCGTGGAGGGGGTGCATCTTCTGGACTGGTCGATGGATGCCGATCATAACCGCTCGGTGGTGACGATTGCCGGGGAGCCGGGTGCGGTGGTGGAAGCCGCGGTGCGCGGGGCCGGCAAAGCGTCGGAGCTGATCGACCTGACCCGGCAGCAGGG
>JAATFE010000489.1 GCA_015655365.1 Terriglobales bacterium | reverse complement strand
TTGGTGCCAGCGGCCAGGATGAACTCCTTGTCGCCGAGGTTGAGGCTGTTCAGATCCGAAGTCTCGACGACCACCTTGTGCGCGATCTCAGCCGGCGTTGCGGCAGCGGAAATCTGGAAGGTGTCGGCGGGGAAGACAGTCGCAGCGGCCAGGGTCTTGATGTTGTCCAAACCGTCGAGATTGCCGTGATACTTTTTGTAGTAATACTCGATCTTGGGCTCGATCTGTGCCTTGTATGCCGGTGGGGCGAAGTTCCATGCACGGGAGTAGAACCAGACGGCCTGGACCAGGTCCTTGACCTCGGGCTTGATGTACATCTCCGCCAGTTGCAGCGTATCGACCAAGCCCAATCCGCTCTTGGTTGCATCGGGCGGATAGAGCATCAATTCGGTGCGGTACTCGGAGATAGCCGCCTTGTAGTCCTTCTTGGCTTGTACATCATCCAGGGCAATGACCGAGTGGAAGATCGGGTAAACCGTGCCGATTTGCTTCTTCCAATCGTCGTCGGACACCTTGGCCGGCTTGGGAGTGGCCAAACCCTTGCGAGCCAGCGCCGCGGCATCGTCGCAGGTCTGAGCATCGCTCGTCTTGGCGCACTGAACCTTTTTGATGGCCACGGAAACGAAAATGGCCTTCATGTTGTTCGGTTCCAACTGGAGCAAGCCGGTGGCGGCGGTGAGGGCATGGTCCTGGTCGCCGAGCCCTTGGTAAGTGTCCACCAGTATGTCAAGAACGGAGTTCTTGACCACGCTCTGGGGATAGGCCTTCAAAAAGCCTTCCAGGGCCGATGCTTTGGCCTTCGGATCGCTCTGGGTGGTTGCCATTTGGTAGGCATTGAACTCTGCCGGATCCTTGATGGAGATGGTATCCGAATCCTGGGCTCGTAGCGTGGGCGCGGAAACGAGGCAAATGCTCGCCAATGCCATCACAGACGCAAAGACAAACTTCTTCATTCAGTGCTCCTGGGAATTGCCGAAATGGAGATCAATATTCAAGCACTCGCTCACGGAAAATACAACCGTTCTTTTGGGCGGTTGAGCACCAAGGTTGGGTGAAAACGATGCCTCGGCTTCCAAATGCGGTGTTGGATGGATTATAGAAAGCCACGCTCTCCGTGACAAGCGGCGTTCTGAGGGAAAAATGCAATGGCTTCCGCGAGATCCGGAAAAAGGCGCTCCCGTGCGGCTCGAAAACCGCAGACAAGTCGCCAATTAGCCCGTTTTTGGAGAAAATACAGCTCGAATGAAGTTTCACAACTGGGGTTAGATTTGGCGCAGACGTTGTGTACAACCTGGGTAGCTCCAACTAAAAATTTGTTTCAGGATTGACATGAGGCCGAAGGAACGGTCACTGGAGAAGCCGAACTAATTCGATTTGCTCCGCCAGAAAAGCATCGTGGCCGTGGGCGCTGGTCATCTCCCGGTAGTCGGCCTGCACCCCGGCGGCGCGAATGGTATAGGCAAAATCGCGGACCGCCTCGGGAGGAAAGAGCCAATCGGAGCTGATGCCGACGAAACTGAGCCGGGCGCGGATGCGGCTGAAGACTTCGTTGGGCGAGGAGCAACCGCGCAGCGGGTCCCAAGTGTCCATGGTGCGCAAAATGGCCAGGTAGGAATTGGCGTCGAAGCGGTCCATGAAGACCTCGCCCTGGTGGTCCAGGTAGCCGGCGATGTCGAAACGTCCGCCGATGAGGCCGCCGCCCTGGTCGTCCAAGCTCCAGGGGTCTTCCCCGTTGCGGTTGGGATTGCGCCCGTAGCGCTCGTCGAAAAGCTCGGCGGATTTGTAGCTAATCATGCCGATCTGGCGGGCCAGGGCCAGCCCCCGGCGCGGCGTGCGCTGGGGCAGATAGTGGCCGCCCGCCCAGTTGGGGTCGTGCTGAATGGCTTCGCGCTGGAGATGGTTGAGCGCCAACCCCATGGCCGAAAGCGGCGCCACACCGATGATGACCGCCCGCTGCACGCGCTCGGGGTCGTGGATAGCCCACTCCAGGGCCTGCATGCCACCCAGAGACGCGCCCAGCACCAGCCGCAGCCGCCGGATGCCGAGGGAATCCAGAAGCAAAGCCTGTGCCCTTACATTGTCGCGGATGGAAACGAGAGGAAAGTCCGGACCGTAGAGTTTTCCGGTCTCGGGGTCGACGGAGCCGGGTCCCGTGGAGCCGTAACAGGAACCCAGCATGTTGATACAGATGACGAAATCGTGCTCCAGAGACAAAACCGCGCCGGGAGCGAAGATCTCTGGCCACCAGGA
>JAATFE010000275.1 GCA_015655365.1 Terriglobales bacterium | reverse complement strand
TCGCGGGTGGTCTGGTCCTTGTCCACGCCGGCCAATCTGTAGCTGAGCAGCGTGCGCTCCACAAAATGCTTGGTGGCGGCGCTCGCGCCTTCCAGGTCGATGGCCGCCAAGGCCTCGTACACCGGGCGATTCAGGCTCAACGCGCTGCCGGCCATGGCCACCCGCTGGGCTTCCTGCTGCGCCCGGTCCCGGACGTCGCTGTTGGCAGCCACGGAGTTGAGAATCCCCGCCTGCGCACCCGCCAGATTCAGTTCCTCGATGACC
The DNA here is from genome assembly GCA_015655365.1 of Terriglobales bacterium. GTDB lineage: Bacteria > Acidobacteriota > Terriglobia > Terriglobales > Acidobacteriaceae > Telmatobacter. Next base: position 5,120 of record JAATFE010000275.1, on the reverse strand, counting down.
ACGTCGTAGAGGCGCAGCGTATTTTCCGGCGTGCGCGGCCCTTCCACCGCCAGCAGCGCGGCCAGCGCCGCCTCGTGGGCGGCCAGCCGGGCGCTAACCCAGGCGGTCAACGCCTCGGCAGACGCGGCTCCGCCTGCTTCCCAGGCATGAATATCTTCAGTTGCGGCAAAAACCACGGGATTTTCAACGGACATGGTGAGCAAACTCCTCCAAACTTCCAAGTTGCCACAGGGAGCCGGGGCTTACCTGCGATTGAACTGCGCCAAAATAGGACGGAAACTGCGCGACCTCCGCACTCCCCTGTTGCATCCTAAACGGAACACCTTTAAGATGCGCAATTGACCGCTATGACTCGAACCACTCAAAGCACGACGATTTCCGCCCCCATACCTGCCCCTCCGCGCCTGCGCGTGGGCAAGCTGTGCGTGGCCATTCAGGCCGCGTCAGTTGCGGAGATGATGGAGCGGGCCGAGGCCGCGCTCAAAGATTCGAGGTTCCTGGAACTCCGCCTCGACGCCCTGCCCAAGCCGGCTGCTGTCCTGCCCAGGCTGAAGGATTTTCTCGCCGAACACCACGATGTGATTCTCATCGCCACCTGCCGCCGCAAGGAGCATGGCGGCAACTTCGTCGGCTCCTTGTCCGCGGAGCTTGAGGTGCTTCAAAAAGCCTCCGAATCCGGCTGCAAGATCGTCGATCTCGAAGTGGAATCGGCCGAAGAAGCCAAGCCGGCGCAACTCGAGCAGTTTCGAACCCGCCTGCACGCGGCCGGCACGGCGCTGCTCATCAGCTTTCACGACTTTGTCCGCACCGGCGATTTGAACCAGGCAGCCGCCCGCATCGAAGCCTTTCAGCCCGAGTTTGTAAAAGTTGTTTCCACGGCGCGTTCGCTCGTCGACAACCTTGCGATCCTGCGGTTAATCGAAGACCGGTCCCTGTCGGCCCATGTAGTCGGAATCGCCATGGGCGAGGAAGGCCTCGTGAGCCGCGTTCTCGGTCCTCGTGCCGGGGCGGCGTTTACCTTTGCCTCCTCGGACGACGGCGTCGAGACCGCTCCCGGCCAGGTAACCGTGCGTACCCTGCGCGACATGTACCGCGTCGAGCATCTGGACCACGCCACGCGCGTCTTCGGCGTAGCCGGCAACCCGATCGCTCACTCCCTTTCGCCTCTGATGCACAACACGGCCTTCCGCCGCGAAGCCGTCAACGCGGTGCTGCTCCCGCTCAAGGTCCGCCTGCTGGCCGACCTGCTGGCCCTGGTGCGCGAACTGCCCCTCGCGGGCGTGGCCGTCACCATGCCGCTCAAGCAGGAGGTGCTTCCCTACTTGGCCAACATGGACCCGCTCACCGGCCGCATCGGCGCCTGCAACACCCTCCGCACCGGGGCCGACGGCAAGCTCTACGGCTTCAATACCGACGTGGCCGGAATCCTGCGCCCCCTGGAAAAGCGCCTCAGCCTCAAAGGCGCACGGATCGCCGTGTTGGGCGCGGGAGGCGCGGCGCGAGCCGCTGTCTTCGGCCTTGCAGACCGCGGCGCAGAGGTCTTTGTCGTCAACCGCACCCACGAGAAGGCCGTAGCCCTGGCCAAGGAAGCCAAGGTCAAGGCTCTCAAGCACGAGCAGCTTCCCAAGACCCACGTCGACGTGCTCATCAACTCGACCTCCTGCGGCATGCGCGGCTCTAAGCAGGCGCTGCCTCTTGAAGAGAACGAACTGAATGCCGGGCTGGTCTTCGATCTGGTCTATAACCCGCTGGAAACCCCGCTGCTCAAGCTGGCCGCCAAGCGCGGCATTCCAGTCGTAAGCGGGATGGAGATGTTTGTGCACCAGGGCGCACGCCAGTTCGAAATCTGGACCGGGAAACCGGCCCCCGAAGCCGACATGCTGCGCGTGGTCGAACTGGCTCTGCGCAAGCGGGGCTGAAGCGAGAGGTTGCGCTCCTCTTACCTGGCCACCGTCAACTTCACCAGCGTGCTCTGTTCCACCCGCGAACCGGCCGGCGGCTGTTGCGCCGTCACCGCACCCATCCTCACCGGCAGTCTGGGCTGGGCGTCGCCGCTGCCCACCGGCATTACATGCATATCCACAAAACTGGGCGTCACCGTTTTCAGGCCCACCCTAGCCAACTCCGCCTGTGCGCTCACCACCGGCATACCGGTCAGGTCCGGCATCACAAAGCCGTCGGGCACGTCGTCCCCTGCCGTGGCCACCAGCAGGTTGATGCCGGGCCGCTCGATCCCTTGCGCGTGAGCCGGCGGGTCCTGGGCCAGCACGGTTCCCTCCGTCGCCTTGCCGTAGGGCATCCGCGCCGTTGCCCCGATTTCCAGGCCGGCCTGCCGCAGATTCAGCGCCGCCATCCGTTCCTCGTGCCCCACCGTATCCGGCACGTCCACCTTCTGCGGCCCCAGACTCTCGGCCACCCGCACCCGCCACTCCCGCCGCACCACGGTTCCCGGCGCAGGCGACTGCGTCAGAATATGCCCTGCCGCCACGTCCCCCGAGTAGTAGCGGTTATCCACGTCCAGATTCAGCCCCAGCCCAGAGGTCTGGCTGCGCGCATCCGCCACCGTCATCCCCTTCAGCGTAGGAATCTGCACCTCTGCCCCGTGAATGGCAAAGTGCATGGTCACAAGCGCCGCCACCAGCGACGTCGCCACCAGCACCATCACAAGCGACGCGATCCGAAAGAAATTTTTGACCCCACGACCTGTCATGGTTGCGCTTCACCCTTTGTGGCAATCGACTTGCCGACCTTGGCAATCCATTCGACAACACGTTGAGTATACGATGGAGCTATCCTCGCCCTAGCGGAGGACCCATGGAATTCATCGCCTACCTGCACAAGGACAAGAACTCGGACTACGGCGTCAGCTTTCCCGGCTGCATCACCGCCGGTTCCACACTGGAAGAGGCGCACAGCATGGCGATTGAAGCTCTCGCCCTTCATGTAGCTGGAATGCGCGAGGACGGTGAACCCATTCCCTCGCCCTCCACCCTCGACGACCTGCGCGGCGACCCTGCAATGAAAGGGTCTGTGGCGATTCTGGTCGAACTCCGCGAGCCGGAAAAAACGGTTCGCATCAACATCACGGCCCGCCAAAGCCAGATTGCGGAAATCGACCGCCGCACCCGGGCTCAAGGCCTTACCCGCTCCTCTTACATCGTGCAAAGCGCCTTGCAAAAGAAGGTCGTGACGCGTTAACTGGAGCGTGTTTTCGCAGTCCTACCGCAGGTTATCCGTCACCGGCTCGGGGTGAATCGTCATCCGGTACACCTCCGGGCAATCCAGCCGGAAGCGGTCCTCCAACGCGGTAATCACCAGGTGAACCCGCTGCATCGATAACTCGTCCGGCAAGGTGCAATGGCACGAAAGGTGAATGTGCTCGCCGTTCCGGCCCACCTTGATCTCGTGCACATCCACAATCTCCGGAAACTGCCGCGCCGTGTTCAGCAGCGACTGCTCGATCTTGCGGTCTTCCGCGTCCACTTCGTCGGGCTGCTCAATCGTGGCCGGCTCGCTCTCGATATGCGACAGCACCGCGTCGATCTCCGGCGTCTCGCGCAGAATCTCCGCCTCCATCGCGCTCACAAAGCTGTGCGCCTCCAGCAGTGGCAGCGTCTCGTCCAATTCCACATGCAGTTCCACGCGCAGCCGTCCCTTGTGCGACTGCACGCTCAGTTCGTGCACGCTCACATTGTTGCGCGCCGCCACCGCCCGCACCCGGTCGAAGATGCTCTCCGCCCTGGCCTGCCGTGGCACCGTGTGAATCACCACATCCGCTTCCGGCAGCGCCCGATGCACGGCTTCCGTAGCCGCCCGCACCAGTTCCCCGGTGTGCTCGAAGGTGAACCGCCGCGGCATCGCCAGCGTCAGGTCGGCAAAGTAGTTGGCTCCCGCCCGGCGCACCCGCGCCTGCTCCACGGCCAGAACCCCCGGCACCCGTTCCACCTCGCTCACAATCTTCCGCCGCGTCTCCGCCGGAATCTCGTCCAGCAGCACCCCCACCGCCTCATGGCCCAGGCGCAGCGTCATCCTGAGAATCATCAGTGAAACCACCACCGCCGCCGCCGGATCGGCAAAGCGCAGCAAGGCGATCCCGAACCGAGCCCCCAGCCAACTCGCGCCCAGCCCGGCCAGCACGGCCACCGACGACCAGATGTCGCTGGCGAAATGAAAAGCATCCGTAGCCAGCGCCGACGAACCCGTCCGGTCAGCCACGATCTTCAGTTGCCGCGACCGCCAGAAGTCCACGCCGATCGAGGTAACCACCACCAGCACCGGCCACACCGAGTGGTGCAATTCCACCGGGTGGTGCAGCGTCCTGTCGATCGCCTCCCAGATAATCCACCCGCTCGATACGGCCATCAAGATCACTTCGCCGAACGAGGAGAGATTCTCCACCTTGCCGTGCCCGTAGGTGTGGTCTTCGTCGGCCGGCTTGTCGGAGACGCGCACCGAAAACAGCGTCAGCGCCGCGCCCACCAGGTCCAGCCCCGAATGAGCCGCGTCCGACAGCACGCCCAGCGATCCGGACATCAGCCCCGCCACCAGCTTCAGCAGCGTCATCGCCGCCGCCGCCAGCATCGAGTGCAGCGCCACACTGCGCTTTTCAGCGGAAAATCCGGCTATCTTGGAGGCGTTGGTGGTCATTGAGTTCCTACTCTACAAGCGCACGCCGCGCCGTGTACAACCCGGCAATACCGAACGTATACGGCTGCCACGCGCATTTCTCATAGCTGGTCGCGCCCATCAGCGCCAGCATTTCCCCCGGCGGCGGGAAGCTTCCCACCGAGGCTGGCAGGTAGCTGTAGGGTCCGTCCTTGCCTCCGCCCGCAGAGCCGCCGATGGCCCGCCCAATGGCCGGCAGCACCTGCCGAAAATACACCGCATAGGCCTTGCCCAGCAGCCCGCCCGGCTCGCTGAAGTCCAGAATCCCCAACTGCCCCCCCGGCTTCAGCACCCGGTTGAACTCCTTGAGCCCGGCCTCGTAGTTGGCCAGATTGCGGAACCCGAAGGCCGTCACAATCAGGTCCAGCGACCCCGACCGCAGCGGCAAATGCAGCGCATCGGCCTCCAGCGCCACGGCATAGGGCTTTCCCGCCTCGCCTGCGCCAAACTTTCGT
>JAATFE010000182.1 GCA_015655365.1 Terriglobales bacterium | reverse complement strand
ACTAACAGAGTGGAACGCCGAAGACTACGGCTGGCGACAATACGCCAGACCAGACTCCAGCGCGGATCGTCTGCGTGTTCGCGAATCGAAAGTTGGACCGGCCGCTTCATGCGCCGTACATCCGACGACCATTTCGTAGCTGAGCTGACGGATTGTCTTGAAATGGACTCGAAGAGGCGAACTTCAGCATTCCGGTGGTGAGGTTCAGCCGCATCAAACAGATGTTTTTCGACACGAGAAAGAGCCTACAAGTTCGTCCTTATCGATGGATACACATAGTGCAGGAGTGGAGAATTCCTAGCCGGAAGCCGGATGGAACTGCCTCACCAGACGTGGGTTGCCACAATCGAGGGTGCTCCGGAGCGGCCATTCACCACGTCGACGCGAAGCACAACTTCCACATTGCGGTTGCCCCAATCGGACCCGATGAGCCGGTCGAGAGCTGCCAGCTGCTCGCGCGAGGTGACAAACTGCGAGGCGGCATCGGTCCCGAAGCGTTGCAGGCCCGCAATCAGCACTACCATGCTGTCCGTGGAGGGATTACGAAAGCGCGCCACCAGGGCGTAATCAGGCGCTTCATTGAACGGCCGAGAGCCGTCGCGAATCCACCGACGGCCCGGTGTTTGAGCATCCACAATCTCCTCGTCGGGGTGCGGCGTGAAGTGAAAGCGCAAGGGCGCAGCCAGCCGGTAGGTCCAGTCATTGTTGTAAGCCCCGACCAGCACCGTGGGATTCTCGCGGATCTCAGCAAGCGTAGTGATAGATGAAGGTTGCACGCGGTAGCTGCCGCCAAGGGCATTCAACAGCGCGGCCGCACGGCCCATCGCCAGACCATTTTCAAAGGAAAGATAAGGATTGACCCCACCGACGTCGGAGGCTGCCGATGTGCCGAGCCTCGAGCCGGGAGAGACCACGACACCGCCCAAGCTGATGATGGTGGGGGTTTTGTGGTCAATGAGGGGATCCCAGAAGCGGCTTATAGCGTTGTTGTGGAAATGGTCCCACGCAAAGTATCCGGCCAGGACCAACACCAGGACCGCCGCCGATGCGACCAGCCACCACATCGCGACGTTCCTGCTGGGAAGGGGCGCCGCCACCGCTTGAGGCTGGGGGCCGGCCTCGGTCAGCCGCAAAAACTCGGCATGGTAGGCGCGCGCCGTCAGCCGAATCTGGATAGGGAGATCGCCGGCATCCCGATAGTAAACAGCCAGCCGCTTGCGTACCTCGCCCGCCGTATAGCGAACGATGGTGTCCAGGTTTGTATCGTAGTCCGGCGGCCGGCCGAAGACGTCGATGCCGATGCTTCGTTCCTTGATCTCGTCGCCCCGGCCTTCCAGTGTCTGCTCCACCACGTAGCGCAGCAGGGTGGGGTAGCGCTTGCTGTTGCTGAATAAGGGGAGCAACAACAACTCGTCGAGGGCACGCGTTACCTCCGCTCGCTCCTCGGGAGAAACGGGTATCCACACTTCGCGACCTGGAGAAGATGTCGTCACTGAACCGACCAATTATAGCGAAAGCGGAGCTTGGCGTGTCAGAGGCAAACGTTTCAAACAAATCTAAGTGTAGCGAAGTAAACCGTTGGGACAAACAGTGTGTTACTTGCCGGGATTCATTTGGAGAAGCCAGTATGGTTGCTGCCATCGGGGACTAGGTTTTCCGGGGGCAAGACCTTAGAGGGACGGGCGTCGATGACTTTTACGCGCAGAACGTTTTTGGCCGGGATGAGTGCGGCCGTTGCACTCCAGGTTGGCAGGTCCGCTTTTGCCGTGCCGACCAGGTGGGATTATCAACTGGTGGCAAATGCCGATCGCAGCAGGATTCGCCGTGGCGCACGGGAGGCGCTGCTTCACTCTCCTTTCACCATTACCTCCGTCACGTCCCCGCGCAACCCGGGAGACGTACATGATTTTTTCTCAGAGGCCGACTATTTCTGGCCCAATCCTCGCAATCCGCAAGGCCCGTACATTAGCCGAGACGGGTTGAGCAATCCCGACAACTTCGACGGCCATCGCAAAGCCATGGTCGACCTGTCCCTGTGGGTGCCGGCGCTTACTGCAGCCTGGCTGCTGGAGAAGGATCCCCGGTATGCCAGTCATGCGGGCGACCATCTGCGGGCCTGGTTTGTGGCTCCCGCGACGCGGATGAACCCACACCTGGAATATGCACAAGGCGTACACGGCGTCTCGACAGGCCGGAACTACGGCATCATCGACACGCTGCACCTGGTGGAGGTGGCCCGGGCTGCTTCGCTGCTGGGGCCCGAAGGCCTTTCGGCGCAAGATCAGGAGGGCGTGCGCCAGTGGTTCACAGCCTACCTGCACTGGCTGAAGAGCAGCGAAAAGGGAAAGCAGGAGCGCGCCGCCGAGAACAATCACGCCACCTGCTGGGCACTGCAGGCGGCCGAATACGCCCGCCTCATCGGCGACGAGGCAACACGTGGAGAGACAAGGCGCTGGTTCGTAGATACGCTGCTCGGCGACCAGTTGGGCAAGGACGGGTCGTTCCCCCGTGAACTGGCGCGCACCAAGCCGTACAGCTACTCCATCTTCAATTTCGACGCGATGGCAGGACTTGCACAGTCCCTAAAAGGTGCCAGCCCGGAGTTAACCACCTTCGCCCTGCCCGACGGGCGAGGACTGGCCAAAGCGGCCGCTTTCCTTTATCCCTACATAAAAGATAAAGGCACATGGCCGTATGCGCACGACGTCGAGCACTTCGATGCGCTTCCGGTGCGCTCGCCAGGCCTGCTGTTTGCCGGCCTGGCCTGCAATCGACCGGAGTACATCGCGCTCTGGAAGACGCTCGATCCCGATCCCAAAGACAAAGAGATTATCCGCAACTTCCCCATCCGACAGCCTCTGCTGTGGGTATAGGGCAGACAAACCAACGGCCCCGGAAGCCAGGGACCAACGACACATTGCTGTAGGCCACGATGAAAGGAAATGAATGTATGCGTAAAACAACAAATAGCATGATTCTCCGTCTGTTGT
>JAATFE010000177.1 GCA_015655365.1 Terriglobales bacterium | reverse complement strand
TTTTCCGCTGCCACTCCCGCTCGTCTGCTCGCATCGTTCACTCCTCCCGCAACGGCCTTGGCCGCTCTCTCCCTCATCTCCAATGTAGGAAAAAGAGGGCTAATTGCACGCAAAGCGGTGAACTTTTGGCGTTTTTTCCCTCTCCGCGCCGCAATTCCCAGGGTTCCCGCTCTCCGCCAAGGCAGCATTCAGGCCAGGTGAAATTGTTTTTTGGGCTTTGTGGGCTTCGGGGCCTACAGAAATCGAGCCGGCACCCCCCTCGAAGGGAGTAAGGTGCCCTCGCTGACTCGCTGACTCGCTGACTCGCTGACTCGCTTACTCGCTGACTCGCTGACTCGCTGACTCGCTGACTCGCTATACCGCGGGGGCGGCGGAGGGGTGGTGCAGGGCGAGACCGTTGGTTTCCTGGTCCTTGTATTGGAGCTGGTAGAGCTTCCAGTAAAGGCCGCGCTGGGCCAGCAATTCCTGATGGCTGCCCATCTCGCGCAGGTGGCCCTTGTGCATGACCAGAATGGTGTCGGCGCGCTGCACGGTGGAGAGGCGGTGGGCGACCAGAACGCTGGTGCGGCCCTCGACCATGCGCTCCAGTGCGCCGCGGATGCGCAGCTCGGTGTCGGTGTCGACGCTGGAGGTGGCTTCGTCGAGGATGAGGATGCGGGGATTGAAGGCCAGGGCGCGGGCAAAGTTGATGAGCTGCTTTTGGCCGGTGGAGAGGGAGTTGCCGCGCTCCTGAACCGGTTCTTCGAATTGGTGGGGCAGGCTCTCGATGAAGTCGAGCACGTTGACGTCGCGCGCCGCCTGGCGGAGGCCGGCGTCGGTGATTTCCTCGTTGCCCATGCGGATGTTGTCGGCCAGGGTGCCGGTGAAGAGGAAGGGGTCTTGCAGGACCACGGCAAAGTGGCGGCGGAGGGCGGTCATGTCCTGTTCGCGGAGGTCGACGTCATCGAGCAGGATCTGGCCGGCGGTGACGTCGTAGAAACGCATCATGAGACTGGTGAGGGTAGTTTTTCCCGCGCCGGTGTGGCCCACGATGGCTACCGTCTGACCCGGCTCAACGGTGAAAGAAACATCCTTCAGAATCCACTCGATGCCTTCAAGGGCGGGCAGATTGGCGACGGTGGGGGTGGCTCCGGCGGCGCGCAGAGCGGCGGCCTGCTCGACGGCGGCCTGCTGGCCTTCGTTCAGCTTTTGATAGGTGAACCAGACGTGGCGGAACTCGATGCGGTTTGAGCCGTCGCCGGTTTTGGGATGCGCGGGGTTGACGATCTCCGGCTGGGTATCGAGGAGCTTGAAGATGCGCTCGCAGGCGGCCATGGCGGCCTGGATGATGTTGTATTTGTCGCTGAGGTCCTGGATGGGACGCCAGAAGCGCTGGGAATATTGGATGAACATGACAAGCACGCCGATGCTGACGATGGGGGGGCTGCTGATGACGCCGAAGCCGCCGCGCCAGATGACGAGGGCGATGGCGATGGAGGAAAGCAGCTCGACCGCCGGGTAATAGAGCGCGTAGGCAAAGATGGTGTCTTTGAAGGCGATCATGTGGAGGCGATTGACGGCCTCGAAGTCTTTATAAGCGCGTGCCTCGCGATTGAAAAGCTGCACCACGCTCATCCCCGACACGTGTTCCTGGGTGAAGCTGTTGATGCGGGCGATGGCGGCGCGGACGCGGCGGAAGCTCTCGCGGACGTGGTCGCGGAAGAGGCGCGTCACGATGAGGATGAGGGGCAGCACCGAGAAGGCGATCAGAGCCAGCCACCAGTTCATGCTGAGCATGATGACGGCCATGATGGAGAGCATGAAGAAGTCGTCGACGATGGCCAGGACGCCGGCGGTGAACATGTCGTTGATGGCGTCGACATCGGAGGTGAGGCGGGTGACGAGGCGACCGACGGGGTGGGTGTCGAAGAAGCCGATGTGCATCCGCTGCATATGGCGGAAGATGTCGCGGCGGAGGTCGAACATGAGCTTCTGCCCGGTCCACTGCATCAGGTAAGTCTGAATGAACTGAAAGAGGTAGGCGGAAAGCAGGGCGCCGAGGTAGATGGCAGCCAGGCGAGTGATGCCCGCGAACGGATCGGTGGGGAGGTGACGCGTGAGCCAATTGGTGGCGGGACCTGGGTTGCCGGTGAGGTAGCGGTCGATGCCCACTTTGACGAGATAGGGGCCGGTGACGTCGCTGATGGATTTGAGGGAGATGGCGACGACAGAGATGGTGGACTGAATCCAGTAGGGCTTCAGGTAATGGGCAAGACGGCGGATCAGCCGGGAGTCATAGACCTTGCCGACCGGATCTTCATCGCGTTTGCTGGGCTTCTTCTGCTCTTCGTCGGCCATGCTTGGGGTAGGGTTCGGCTTCCTTCCTTATTGTACCGGGCGAGAGCGAAACGGTGGGGCTGCCCGGCCCTTGCGGGCTGGGTTGGGAATGATCAGTCGTGACCGTGGTCTTTGCGGAAGTGATTGAAGGCCGCGTCATAGCCGCAGCGAAAGCCGTCGCGGTAATCGTCGCGTTCATGCGGGCCGAGGGAGGGATAGCGGTATTCGTCGCGCTTCCCTGCATCTGGATAGCGGTGCCCCTCGAAGTTGCTGCGGCCGGCCTCGATGTCATCGTGGAAGCCCTTGTGCTGGGCATCGCGGATTTCCAGGGGTGGAGCATCCCGCCGCCACGATCGTCATGTTGCCCTTGGCTCGGGAGCAAGGGAACCTGCGTGCGCAAAACGATGCGCTGGCCACAAGGGCCGCGCATCGCTGGAGCAGGTGAACTTAAGTTAACTCTTTCCGAGGTAGTAGAAGGCCAGATCGTAGCCGGTGCGGAAGCCTTCGAGGTACCCATCGCGGGACTTCTTGGCAATCGAAGGCTTGCGAAACTCGTCTCTTTTTTCCGCGTCCTGGGGATGGTGATTCTTGAAGTCGTCACGGGCGGCTTCGACTCCATCGTGAAAACCCTGGCGCTGCACTTCATCGAATTCTTTGGGAGGCGTTTCCCATTTTGCTTTCTCCACGTGTTGAGGAGCAGCAGCATCTTTGGGATGGTCTTGAGCCGAGCCGTCCTGGGCCAGGAGCAGAGCGGGCGATGCCAGTGCAAGAGCCAGCACGGGTAAAGCAATTCGAATGAGCTTCATGGCAGAATTCCTCTGTGCATCGAGTGCACGATTGAAGGGGATGTGGTTGGTTGAATGCCGAAGAGGTATTGTTCGGCAGACTATCACAAATTAACCCGTTTTACATCGAAATGTGCTCAAAATTTCGCAATGTGAGATGGATTGAGGGGATTTTCGCGGGATCTTGAAGGGGGATTTGGGGAGTTCTTGCTCGCGATGCAAGGCGCATCGACCGGAAGGGATCGTTCGTACCAAACGAAGTTCACGGAACGATCTCTGCAAGGCAGAGGGTCTTTGTTTGCTTCCGGCGAGGGCCAGCGAGGTGGACGATTGCCCGCGTGGTTGTAACGCCGTTGAAACTGCGCACTTTGGCCTTGGCATTTACACTGGTAGACGGAGATACCCGTGTTTTTTGATAAAGCCCTAACGAAAATTTTTGGCACCTCGAATGAGCGCATCGTCAAGAAGCTTGTGCCCGTGGTGGCCACCATCAACGACTTGGAAGCGGGGATCAAACCGCTCACGGACGACCAGTTACGGGCCAAAACGACCGAATTCCGGGCGCGGATTGCCGCGAAGCTGGAAGGGATCACGGACCCAGACGCGGTGAAGGCC
>JAATFE010000025.1 GCA_015655365.1 Terriglobales bacterium | reverse complement strand
TTTTCCCTTTGCCTGGCCAGGACAGCCTTCATCACATCGCCGGGCTTGGAGATGTGGGAGAGATCGATTTTGGGCTGAATGCCCTGGGGGGCATGGGACGAAGCGGCGTTGTTTTGGCCGGCAGACCGGGATCCGTGCTCAAAATGCGCACGAACTCTCTCTGCTTCAAACTCTTCCAGCGAGCTGGAGTGGGTCTTGCCTTCGGCCAGGCCGAGCTCCGCCAATACGTCCAGAATCCGGCGACTCTTGACTTCCATCTCGCGTGCGAGATCGTTGATACGAACCTTACTCATCCGCCTCTTTTCAAAATGTGCTACCCAAAGCCCACTAGTCGCTCATAGCTACCCCATGGTTTTGGCTGCTCTTGAAACTTTCATGATTGCCCGATTGGCCTTGAAGGGAACGGCGCATACTAAGCGCCGTCCTCTTTGGCCGCCTGCTCTTCCGATGCTGCACTTTCTGTTTCAATCTCGTCCTGGGCGGCGTCCTCGGTGTTTTGAGTGTCTTCCAGGGTTTCCACTTCCGCCTCATCGGCAGGAGGAATGTCTTCGACCGCATCTTCGGCTTCGGTGCGGAATTCCGGCTCGTCTTCCGACTCTTCGTTGGAGTCGCTGCCGCTTTCGTCTTCTTCTTCCGCTTCGACGTTCTCCGCTTCGGTGAGGACCGCAGAGTCGTTTTCCGCCTCGGCTTCGTCTGTTTCCAGAACGGCCTCGGGCTCTTCGTCGGTTGCGCCCTCGGCGATTTCGGGCACGTGGCCTTCTTCGCCTTCTTCAAAGTGGCCGAAGTAGTGGCGGACGGCGACGCTAATGCGTTCCAGCGTTTTTTCGCCGATGCCGGGGATTTCTTCGAGCTGCTCGGGCGTCATGTCGGCCAAAGACTCGACCGTGGTGATGCCGGCGGCAACCAGTTTCTGGATGATGCCGTCGCCGAGCTCGGAAACCTGCTCGATGGGTGTGGAGGGTCCGCCGGAGAAGGCCGTCATCTGCTGCTCGACCTCCTGCCGCTTCTCCTCTTCGCTCTTGATGTCGATCTTCCAGCCGAGGAGCTTGGCGGCGAGGCGCACATTCTGGCCCTTTTTGCCGATGGCCAGGGAAAGTTGCGTATCGTCGACGATGACTTCGAGCTGCTTGTCGGTGAGATCGGAGATGGACACGCGGCTGACCTTGGCCGGCTGCAATGCCTTCTCGGCGAAGGTGGTGATTTCGTCGGAGTACTCGATGATGTCGATTTTTTCGCCGCGCAGCTCGCGAATGATGGACTGCACGCGCATGCCCTTCATGCCGACGCAAGCGCCGACCGGGTCGACGTCCTTGTCGCGGCTCTGGACGGCGATCTTGGTGCGCTCGCCGGCTTCGCGGGCAATGGCGCGAATGGTGACGGTGTTGTCGTAGATTTCGGGGACTTCGGACTGGAAGAGGTTTTGCACCAGTTCCGGTGCAGCGCGGGAGACGATGACCTGCGGTCCCTTGGCGGCGCGGTCAACCTTGAGCAGGACCACGCGGACGCGCTCGCCGAGGCTGAACTGCTCCAGCCGCGACTGTTCGCGCTTGGGGCAGCGGGCTTCGGCCTTGCCGAGGTCGTAAATCACGTCCTGGCCTTCGATGCGCTTGACGGTGGCGGTGAGGACTTCCTTTTCGCGGTGAGCGTACTCCTGGAAGACCGTGTCGCGCTCGGCCTCACGCACCTTTTGGAAGATAACCTGCTTGGCGAGCTGGGCGGCGATGCGGCCCAGGGGGCGCGTGTCCTTGTAGATGCGGATCTCGCTACCCACTTCCGCGCCGGGCGCGAGGGTGGAGGCTTCTTCAAGGGTGATCTGGTTGAGCGGGTCTTCCACCTGCTCGGCGTCTGCCACTACCGTCTTGTAGATGTAGGCCGTGATTTCGCCGGACTCTCGGTCCAGTTCGCCGCGCATGTTTTCCTGGGTCTTGTAGAACTTGCGCGTGGCCAGGGCAATGGCCTCCTCGACGGCGCCAACAACGATGCCGGGATCAATGCCCTTTTCCTGGCTCAAGAGCTCGATACTCTGATACAAAACGCTGGCCATACTCTGCTTGCTCTCTCGGGTATTCGGCGGAACCGTTCGCGGTTCCAGGCCGGTTAAGATGCTTTCGTTGAAGGGTACGGGCGCGAAGCTCGTACGAGAAAATGCGGGCATTTCGCGTCTCGCCGGGGAGACTGTGGAAATGCTTAAATCTCCGGCACCAGTTGCGCTTTCTCGATGTTGTCGAGCGCAATCTCCACCGTACTGACGCCGGTCTTCCGGCTCTTGCTGTTCTGTTTGACGGCGTTCAGGTCGAGGGCGATGTTCGCGCCCGATGCTGCTTCCAGCCGTCCCTGCCAGTGCCGGTTGTTGCGAATCGGCTCGTAGGTCTGAATCTTGACCAGACTGCCGGCAAACCGTACAAAATCTTCCGGGCGGCTCAACTTGCGGTCCAGCCCTGGGGAACTGGCTTCGAGCGTGTATTCCGCGCCGGGAACCAGGTCTTCCACATCCAGCAGCACACCGAAGTCGCGGCTGAATGCGGCGCAATCCTCGTGGGTGATGCCGGAAAGCTGCTCAACTTTGAGCGAACCCTCCGTC